>DAOVUU010000184.1 GCA_030632405.1 Desulfobulbaceae bacterium
ATTGAATTCAGTCAATACCATCTTATCGGTTTTTCTGTCTGCTTTAACCAGTTATTTTCCTCTCTTTACGCGGCGAATCAGTTAAAAAAAACTGTGGGTAAAGTTCCAGTCGTGTTTGGAGGGTCTTCATGTACCGGCCTAATAGGACAGTCCCTGCTTCACCATTTCCCTGAGATTGACTATGTAGTTGATGGCGAGGGCGAGCAATCCCTTCTCTCTCTCTGCAGAACACTCAATGATCACTCAGCTCAGCCTTCTAAACAGAGCGGCACAGCAACACCTGTCAGATCGGTTAGAAAAACAGAAGAAATCGCAGATATCAATGAACTCCCTTACCCCGATTACAACCCCTACTTCAAAGAGATGACCCAAATTTTTGCCACTGCCCCCTTTATCCCCACCCTGCCCCTTGAGTTTTCAAGAGGCTGCTGGTGGAACAAATGTTCGTTCTGTAACCTCAATCTCCAGTGGAAAAAATATCGAATGAAAACCGCAGACAGGATGGTAAGAGAAACAAACCATTTTGTACAACAATTCGAATGTCTTAATTTCAGTTTCACCGATAACGCATTGCCTTTAAAACAGGCGGACAACTATTTTAAAACTATCTCCCAGCAGCAGATTGATCTCAATTTTTTTGCCGAAATCCGTGCTATCGTTCAGCCAGAGCGGCTCAAACAATACAGTCAGGGTGGACTTTCAACAGTCCAGGTGGGAGTCGAGTCATTGTCCAATTCCCTGCTGCAAAAAATGGCAAAAGGAACAACAGTCATCGACAATATAGCAGTAATGAAGTTATGCAGTGAAAACAACATACAGGTAGAAGGAAACCTGATTACAGAGTTTCCGACAACAACCGAAGCAGAGATAGAGGAAACTCTTGTTAATCTCGACGTTGTCCTGCCATATCACCCGCTTACTTCAGCAACATTCTTTCTCGGCCATGGTTCACCAATTCACAGAAACAGCAGCACCTTTGGTATCAGCGCCTTTTTAACGCATCACAAAATAAAAAAACTCTTTCCTGCACACTATCACAAATCTCTTGAACAATTGATAAACGGCTACCGTGGTGATCGTACTCTCCAGCATCAACTCTGGAAACCGGTATATCGAAAGATAAAACAGTGGCAAAATTTTCATAGTATGAGAGGAGATAAAAAATCTTCCCCATTGCAATACCGTGACGGTAGGACATTTATTATTATCCGCCAGGAACAGTCATCGGGACAACCATTGCAGCACAGGTTAAAAGGGATTTCGAGAAAAATGTACCTTTTCTGTCATACTCCTCAATCAATCAATGATATTCTTGAATATTTAGAAACCATCCCGGAAAAACCTCTCGTAAACTTTATATCTGAACTCTGTCAGAAGCGACTTATGTTCCGGGAAGGGGACAGAGTATTATCCCTGGCTGTAAGGAAAAAGTGACGGCATCGTAGATAGCGTAGACTTCCAAGAAACTAAGAGGTATGTGTAAAAAAGTAAAACCGACAAGAACAGTTGCAAGCCGGAGCACCTGTGATATAGTCTGCTACGACAACCGGGTACCCAAGAGCAAATGGAAGGTCCGAAAACCAATATACGTGAAACAAACAGGATAACAATCATGGACGTCAATAATGAAAGTTTCGAAGAATTATTTAAGGTAGAAGAAACAAAAAAACTAAAACGCATCCAACCGGGCCAGAAAATCACTGCAATCATAGCCGGTATTGGTTCTGAAACAACATTTCTGGATGTGGGTGGAAAGAGCGAAGGAATACTCAACAGCTCAGAGATTATCGATAAAGAAGGTGAACTCACAAAACAAATCGGTGATACAATCGATGTTTACTACCTCCAGACTAAGGGCGCTGAACAGCTCTTTACAACAACCATTGGCTCTGGCTCGAGCAACGCGCACCTTGAAGAAGCATTTCGCAGTCAGATTCCAGTGGAGGGAATTGTAAAAGCCGAAATTAAAGGCGGTTTTGAAATCACCCTTGGCGGTAATATGCGCAGCTTCTGCCCCTATTCCCAAATGGGGTTAAGACGAGTTGAGGATGCAGCCAAAGAATACCTCGAAACCCACATGAAATTCCTGATCACCCGTTTTGAAGAAGGTGGCCGTAATCTTGTCCTTTCTGCCAGGGCAATACTGGAGGCAGAACGTGCAGAACTGAGAGAAAAACTACAAGAGGTTCTGCAGGAAGGACAAACTGTTGAGGGGACTATCAGTTCCATAAGGGATTTTGGAGCTTTTGTTGATCTTGGAGGCATTGACGGTCTTATTCCTATCTCTGAAATAGGCTGGAGCCGGGTAGAGAAGGTTGAAGAATATTTCAGAGTCGATCAAAAAGTGAAAGTGGTCGTAAAAAATATCGACTGGGAAAAAGACAGGATTTCCCTCAGCTACAAGGAGACACTGGCCAACCCCTGGGACTCAGCCATCGAAAAGTTCCCTGAAGGTTCCTCACATACGGGCAAGGTCGTCCGCATGGCACAATTCGGTGCCTTTGTAACTCTGGCTCCCGGCATTGACGGTTTGATTCATATTTCAAAACTTGGTGGGGGGCGTAAAATCCACCACCCTCGAGAAGTGATGGAAGAGGGTCAGGATATTGATGTAAAAATTGAAAATGTCGATCTGGATGAAAGGCGCATAAGCCTGATACCGGCTGATTTTGTTTCACCGGAAAACAAAGATATGGAAGAACAGTCTGAATATAAATCCTATGTTTCAGGAAATAAAAAGAAAAAACCAGGAACCGAAATCGGTGGTCTCGGTGAACTGCTGAAAGCAAAATTGGCTGAAAAGAAAAACAGGTAGTTTTCCTTATGAAATGGCGGGAGAAAAAAATATAAAAAAGCTGCTGCGGTCGATGTCACCAAAACTTGATAAGGACACATTTGTCTTTTGTTCCGTAAAGAATGGCAAATATGGCGATTGTGCTGAGGCTATGCCGATAGCATCCTATATGGAAGAAGAGGGTTTAACACTTGTAATTAATAAAGAGGTTGCTGACAGGCTGGGCTATGTCTATGAAGGTGTTTTTAAATGTATCACACTTGAAGTATATTCAAGCCTGGAGAGTGTAGGTTTGACTGCTGCTGTTTCGACTAAATTATGTGAAAATAATATCAGTGCAAATGTGTTTGCCGGTTTTTATCACGATCATATTTTTGTGCCGTTGGACATGGCATCTGAAGCATATGCATTATTATTGGATTTTTGCAGTTGATGTAGCTCATCCCTCTGCATCCTCCTGCAGAGGGAAACGCCATCATTTATTACAGGGGCACTTCGAACAGTGCTTCCCTTTTTTCATATGTTTACCACAACATTTCTTTTTCAGTTTTTCTTTCTTTTTCATTTTTTTACCCATGACCTTGCTACCAGTATTAATAAGTTTTTCGAAATTATTTAAAGTTTGATTTTATGCTGTATTGCATTCCACACATCTTCATATGCCTTTGCGGCAGGGCGTGACCTGGCATACGTTAAGACCGGTGCCCGGTGTACGCCCATTTTTTCGATATCAGTCGAAAAAGGAATCGACTTATCGAGAAAATTTCTATATTTTTTCCGCAATTTTACGATTGTCCCCTTATGCAGTTTTTTGGTCCTCTGCACCATGGAGAAAAATGGTAACAGTTTTTTCCTCTGATATTTTTTATCTCCGAAGAATTCGTAAAGCTGTTCCAGTGTGCGTTCTGACAATGTGGTTGGTATTACCGGTACGATAATCTTATCTGCAACTCTGAAAATATTCTCCGAAAGCAAAGAGATATTCGGAGGACAATCCAAAATTATCACATCGTACTCATTCCCTACCGCTTTCAATGCCTTTTTCAGGCGCGAGCGGCTGTTTTTCATCCTTGATAGAAAAATATCAAAATCTCGATAACTCATATTGGCGGGTAACAGATCAAGATTGTCAAAATCGCTTTCCCGTATAGCTCCGATAAAACAATCCACATCTTTGAAGAAAGCCTGCTTCTTTAATTTACGGGAAGGTTTTACCCTGAAATAAAACCCCGAAGCTCCCTGTGGATCTAGATCACAAAGCAGTGTTTTCTTGCCACTCATGGCACTGGCATAAGCCAGATTCACAGAGGTGGCAGTTTTGCCAACTCCGCCTTTATTGCTGTAACAGGCAATAATTTTCATTTTAACAATCCTTAACTCGAAAAATTTCGGCAAATGAACCCCGGGTTTTCTCACTGTCGAAATGAGAAAAATTCTCCATTACAAAGTTACGTTCTCTACACTGTAATTGATAGAGCATAGCAGTAAGAGCACCTATAGATTCCGCAACTTTCATTCCCTTTTTTCTTGACATTGACTGTTCCGACATAAACATTCCAAGAGATACCTGCTGAACAGAATAATCATTAAATTTTCCTAAGTTATCCTGCAGTACCTTCAAGGATTTTATAAGTGTTTTTACTTTTTTCTTCGAGAACAGCGGTGAGGCGAACTCCATCAGATAGCGTAGCTTCTTGCAATGAATACGCAGTTCGTGTACAACCTCATCGGCAGTTGTGTGATCAATGGTACGGGCGATTTTACACACCTTTCGATATCGCCGTGTAATCGACCGGGCAAGATAGCAGTTTGAACTCTTCAAGGCATCGGGACCGATCTTCATATTATCCGTGCTGGCAAACAGTTCACTCCATCCTTGAATTAAGTGGCGATAATTTTTCCTGCAAATTATTTTACAAACTTTTTTGTATTCTTCTTTTCTTCTCTTTGAAATGACATCAAACATAATTTTGAGCCCTTCATGACTGGTCTCGGGAATCAGTTGAAAGTAATCATCCCTGTCAAGCAGATAAACATCAAGATCACGAAGACGATTCGTCTGTTTCATAAGATCAGCAAATTCCCGCTTCAGATCTTCAGTCTGTTCAGCACTGTAAACCCCTTTAAAAAGACTCAATACAGATCGGATCTTGCGAAAACTAACCCGGTAGTCATGCAAAAATTCCGTATCGTAATCAGCCATTATACCTGCTTCATTCTGGACGGCGACATCGAGATAGGCACATATTATCGCCGTAGCGCTGTTTTTTATAGCGTCTTCCGGAAC
Organism: Desulfobulbaceae bacterium; assembly: GCA_030632405.1. Classification (GTDB taxonomy): domain Bacteria; phylum Desulfobacterota; class Desulfobulbia; order Desulfobulbales; family Desulfocapsaceae; genus Desulfomarina. Next base: position 5,082 of record DAOVUU010000184.1, read on the forward strand.
AAGTCTAATATCTGGTTTGGCAGAATAGTTCCTCGAATTAACCCCCAAGCCACTGTATATATCAGTAGTTCTGGTACATGGCTCAGCATGCATCTCTACGAGCAACTTTCTCAGCTCTGTATGAGCGTGTTCATATCCACGAAGAGGCTGCGTAATCCCAAGCCTCAGAGACTTTTTCTTTCGAAAAAAGGAAAACCAGTGTATCCGCACCCGGGTCTTCCCCTCATCATCGAGTACCAGAACCCTGTCCCGCCGTATTTTTATTCCCGATACAGGTATGAAGGCTCGAAGCCTTGATACGCCTTTCAAAGATCCGGCAACTGGACCTTTCTCCAGTTCACTTAGAAAAGACCAGTTCGAACATCTCTGTTCAACAATTTCCCCATTTAAAATATTTATCAGCAATAAAGTTTGACTGATCTGGAGAAGACAACGGCCTGAACGACGTATCTCATTATCAAAGGTATCCAGAATAATACCATCAATTATATCCCCCCCCGTGACCTCAAAGTCATAGGAAGAGGCAACCTCCAGACGTCGATGGATCTTTTTCAGCCCCCCTCCGGAAGAGAGGGTAAATACAAAAGGCGCCATAATTACTCAACTGTTTTTAATTTTATGGGATGTCATTTTACAGGACGTATACTCATCTCTTAATCATCGATTCAACTATTGCCACAGGAAGTTTTCAAGATGGTTCCCCATTTCGGTGTAGTTAAAGAAAAAATCTCCCAACGGTATCAAAATAATGCAGAAGCAATGCTAAAATCAACCCTTCCTGTCAAATAAGGTGGCAAAAT
>DAOVUU010000353.1 GCA_030632405.1 Desulfobulbaceae bacterium
CGCTGAATCAAAAAAATCACCGGACTGAAGATGTTTATCTCTTTTTGCAATATTGGTATCGATGGAATCTGTCTTTATTTCAAAGTAAAATTTACTCTCTGCCAAGTTGGCAGGATCAAAACGCACTTCCCCGGAGTAATCATTGAAATGGCCATTCACCTTGGAAAAAATATGGTCTACACTAAAATAAAAATTTGAGTGGGCTTTATCCAGTTCCCACACTCTGGCCTTCGCCAACACCCATTGACTGCCTGTTATCAGAATTAAATGCGTCCAAACTACGAAATCACTTGCTCTTATAGAATATGTTGGAGAATTATTTGGCGCTCCCCCACCTAAGATGAGCCTTTCCGTGATCTACGCCTGCCCTTCGGAATAAAAGGCAGAGGCAACAAAGAGCCAGGAAAGGTAAACAGATCATCGAAATGCCACAAAAACCATCCATGGGCTGACGCTTGAGCATAGTATGTTGTATGTGACCAACCTGGAAAAACGGTCAGCCATATGAAACTCATTAAAACAATAATAAGGCACACCTAAAAAACAAGTGCTCCCGGATGCTATTTCCGGTTTTGGCGGTTCTTTTTAGACGTAGTACGTTTAATCTGAAAGATCACAATAACCACCAGCACAACAGTTGTGACAAGAGCCGTCCTAGGAACGACATGCTCAAATGAATCGCTGACAAAAAGAATATGCACCCCTACCAGGGCCAGGGCCAGGTACCCGAGCAACTTATGAAATGCTCTCCACCTGGCATAAATGACCCCTAACCGTTGTCTCAATAGGGACGAAACAACCATGTAAAAAACAATCAGGAGCAATACAGCCCCAACCATCTCAGGCCAGAATTTCGCACCTATCGGCAGATTAATAATCCCTTCAGGAACCAGAATCAGGGTAACATGGATGAGAGCCAGAACAAGAATGAGTATGCCATTTACTCGATGCCAGGACACCAGAGAACGGACCCCGAAAAGTTCCTCCAGTATCTTCCCTCTCACAGCAAGAAACATCTGAACAAGCAGCAGTATGGCCGTAAGTAAACCGGCAATTTTACCCGCTCTCAGGAGAGTCTTGTCGACACCAATCTTATACCAGAGAGTCTGGGATTCATAAACGAAGGGAATGGACAGTGCTCCGCCGACTACAAAAATAAAAACAGCCGCTATATACGTCAAATGCAGGGTTCGACTTATCCGGCGATTCATGCTTTGAGTAATTTTTGACATCTCCATTTTCTCCTCTTTAGCCTTGAATTTCTTCTCATTTAGAAATAATATTACAATCGGCTACGGTAGAGTAATATAAGTATTCATACAGAAAAATCTCTTTTACCTGTCGCAATTTCTGCCGACCCACCTATGATCTGATCCCTCCGACAATTGAGAGTTTTTCAACAAACTGTCCGGCACCCGGTACCCATTGAAATGGCCACCGCAAACATTCTATTTTAAGGGTAGCCTCAAAACCTTACCCATAGTGAGAGCACATGAAACGAGAACTGGTACACAAAACCACACTGCTGAGCCTGGTTTTCATTATTTCGGCACTTTTCCTCACCATGATCCATCAGTTTTTAATGGCTATCTTCATGGCTGGACTCTTTTCCGCAATGGTCAGTCCCATCCATGGCTGGCTGACCGAAAAACTCAATGGCCGTGAAAATCTGGCTTCCATTATCACCGTCATCTCCATAGTGCTTCTTGTACTTATCCCCCTTGCCACATTAATAACTATAATCGTCTCTCAGGCCATCAGTGTCGGTCAGTCTGTTACCCCCTGGGTCGAGCATTTTATAGCGGAACCGACAGCGGTCACCCTCTTTTTAGGAAAAATACCCTATTATGAAGAGATACTTCCCTACAGGGATATCATTTTCGAAAAAGCAGGCCAGCTGGTTGGTAATGTTTCAAGTTTTCTGATCGACTCGCTGTCAGCTTTTACCAAGTTGACCATTACTGTCATTTTCAGCTCAATAATCATGCTTTACGTGAGGTTTTATTTTCTCACAATGGGCGATGTTCTTCTTGAGAAGATTCTCTTTTTTCTTCCCCTCAACGATCATGACGAACAGAGGCTACTCAATCGCTTTACCTCGGTAACCAGAGCCACAATAAAGGGAACCCTGATCATAGGAATAATGCAGGGAACAATCTGCGGACTCGCATTTGCCATTGCCTCTATTGAAGGTCCGGTATTCTGGGGATCAGTGATGGCGGTAATGTCAGTTGTCCCCGCCTTTGGAACCGCAATTATCTGGTTCCCTGCCCTCATTATCCTGGCCCTTATGGGCAATTTTACAGGTGTGATAATTCTGGCGGTTCTTTGTGGACTGGTGGCGGGCAACCTTGACAATATAGTCCGCCCCCGGCTGGTCGGAAAAGATACTGAAATGCACGACCTCTTTGTCCTCTTTGGCACCCTGGGCGGCCTAACCATGTTCGGCCTGCTCGGCCTGATAATAGGGCCGATTGTTGCGGCTCTTTTTATTACTATCTGGGAAATATACGGAGATGCTTTCCAGGATGTCCTCCCCAGCGTCAAAGTCATTATAAAAAAACGACGGAACTGTAACGACAACCTTCCAGAGCAAACTGAAGAGAGCAAAGAACTGTAAACAGGAATATCTGTGTTATTTTTTCACAGGAGGTACGTTATCGATAAAATTCAGGGCTGTCGATAAAATCTTCATCATGATGCCCCAGTTCATTTTCAACATCTCTATTGATAGAACTTTCGACACAATCTACAGAAGGCAGATAGGGCTTGATATCCAGAACTAACGTCCCATCAAATGCATCAATTCCTCTTATATACAAGACGCCCTGATCAATGCGATCGAGTTTTACCAGAGATAACCCTATGGGATTTGGCCGTTTTGGGCTTCGAGTGGCAAAAAGTCCGAATTTATGCTCGCCTGCGGCACCGGGAGGTTCCACAATCGAATTCCAACTCTTTACCTTATCAAAATAAAAAAATACCATAATATATTCAAACTCATTCAGGGTTTGCAGAGCCTCCTGATAAGGTTCAAAGATTTCTATACTGGATGGTTTCTCCGGTCTAAGAATACCCTGCCTTGGTGCTCCGGTATTCGGGCTATATGGACTATGGATCACTCCTATCGGAGAAAATATTATTTTTTCTTTCAGCATATTGATCACAGAATTCTTTCTTAAAAAACAAAGGGACGGTTTCTAAAATAGCACATATTGAAGTTGAAATTTTTTATGAACCATCATAAGATAATTTCGGTGACTTTACCACCTTAACTCAAAGGAGAACAGACATGACAACTACAACTGACAATCTAAAGGAAGCCTTCGCCGGTGAAAGCCAGGCCAATCAGAAATACAGAGCCTTTGCCAAAAAAGCTGAAAAAGAAGGTTTTACCAACATAGCCAAACTCTTCAAGACGACAGCAGAGGCGGAAAGAATTCACGCCGAAGGACATCTCAAAGCTCTTGACATGATCGCCTCCACTGCAGAAAACCTGCAGGGAGCTATTGATGGAGAAACCTTCGAATTCACAGAGATGTATCCTCC
>DAOVUU010000399.1 GCA_030632405.1 Desulfobulbaceae bacterium
CATACCTGTCGCCTGCCCAGACTGCAACTTTTTTTTCGAGTAAAAGCTGCACCATCCCTTCATCACCCGGCTGCAATTCGTCCCGATCAAGCAGGGAAACCCTGCCCATAACCTCCGAGGTACCAATATGTGCCCGGATTCGAGCTCGATGTTTTAAGGGTTTTGAATTTGATCCCAGATAAAGCAACTGGCAATCCAGCATATAACTGGACTCCAGCACACCCGGAGACGCGATAACCATGCCACGCTCAACACTGATGGTATCTATACCCTGGAGATTTATTGCTGTCCTGTGCCCGGCCTCGACCTCCTCCACAGATTCGGCATGGACTTGAATTCCCCGGACCTTTGTTACCATCTGAGAAGGATAAAGGCGCAACTCTTCGCCGATGGAAGTTCTTCCGGAAATAGAGGTACCGGTCACTACAGCACCAAACCCCTTCATGGCAAAACTTCGATCAACCGGCAGCCTGAATGGTCCAAACGCCTCACTGAAATTATGACCTGTTACGAAACGATCCAGAGTAGCCCGTACTTCCTCCAGACCTTCACCCGTAGTAGAGGAAACATGAACAATCGGAGCCTCCTCTAAAAAACTTCCTTCGATGAAATCACCAATTTCCTCATTGACCATCTCCAGCCAGTCCGGTTCAACCAGATCAATCTTTGTTACAATAATGATCCCCTGCTTCATTCCCATTAAACTGCATATCTCAAAATGCTCACGGGTCTGGGGCATTATGCCTTCATCTGCAGCTATAATGAAGGCGAGTATATCCATACCGGTAACCCCGGCAACCATATTTTTAACAAACTTTTCATGACCTGGAACGTCGACGATACCCAGGCGATGTCCACATGGTAAATCGAGATAGGCAAAACCGAGCTCTATGGTGATTCCACGCTTCTGCTCTTCCTTGAGGCGATCAGTTTCAATGCCTGTGAGGGCCCTGACAAAACTGGTCTTTCCATGATCTACATGGCCTGCTGTGCCTAGAACAATTTCACGCATAGAATGATATTAGTGGGATTTAAAAAGGATCCCCGCCTGCGCGAGGATGACGACGCAGCGGACTTTTTACGATGCCATCAAAGATATGGGTTGGAAGCTTTTTCAACACCTATGGTCGAACGGTAGCCCCCATATCCGTGACCCGGCCAGATTACAGTCTCTTCAGGGAGGATAAGAAGTTTTTCCCTGATCGATTCAATGAGCTGTTCATGGGATCCGCCTGGGAAGTCGGTACGCCCTAAGCCATCGACAAAGAGGGTGTCACCTGTTATCAGATCAGGTGCATTATAAAGACAGATACCTCCGGGGGTATGACCCGGCGTATGAAGTACCTGAAGTTTGACTTCACCAATTTCTATAATATCGCCATCTTCTACCTGGCGGCCCGGTGAGGGAGATGGTTCCAGCCCCAGCATGGAAAAATAGCTCTTCACCTCGGGCTTGTCGAAGAAGAGGGCGTCGGCAGAATGCATTATAATTTCTGCGCCGCTGGCCTCCTGAATTTTTCTGTTGCCGCATACATGGTCCGGATGACCATGGGTGGCAATAATAGACTCAATGGTAACTCCCATTTTGTCTGCTTCGGCAAGGACCTTATCCTCATCTCCTCCCGGATCTACAACAGCAGCCTTTTTCGTTTTTTCACAGACTACTATATAGCAGCAGACAACCATGGACCCCACTATAATCTGTTTTATAATCATAGTTTATAACTCATCAAGAATATTAAACATCAGGCATGTGATGGACAGCTGCCGCTGCAGGCACAACCGGAATCATCGCCTGCCATTTGCAGAGGGGCCACTTGAGCAACGGGTGGAACCCGGGTTTCAACTGCAGAAATCACCTCTCCAAAGGCCCTGGTAGCAGGACTGTCTGCATCTGACGAAAGATACGGTGTTCCGTCATCTCCTGCCATAACAACCTTGGGATCCATAGGTATTTTACCAAGGAAGGCCAATTCCAACTCACGGGCAAGATTCTCTCCCCCGCCTGATTTGAATATATCCACCGTTTCATTGCAGTGAGGACAGACAAAGCCGGACATATTCTCAATGACACCAATTATATCCATTTTAACTGTCTTACAGAAATTGATAGACTTTCGAACATCTGCAAGAGCAACTTTTTGTGGAGTTGTAACCACTATGGCTTTTACATTTGGGATTGTCTGGGCTACAGAGAGCGGTTCATCTCCAGTACCCGGAGGAGCGTCAATAATAAGATAATCGAGTTCGCCCCAATCCATATCAGAGACAAACTGTCTGATTGCCTGGATCTTTAAAGGTCCCCGCCATATAATAGCCTCATCCCTATCCCGCATCATGTATTCAAGAGAAACCACTTTCAGGTTGTCGTTATACTTCAGGGGAGGGACGAGCCCATCCGGAGAATCAGGCGGTTCAACGTTTCCTTTTAAATCAAGCATACGCACAACATCGGGACCATGAATATCAACATCCATCAGACCAACCTGATATCCGTTTTGGGCAAGCCCCAGGGCAAGATTGACGGATACTGTTGACTTACCAACACCGCCTTTCCCACTCATTACCAGAATCTTGTTTTTTATTTTTCCAAGAGACCTCGTTATCGCATTTTCCTGTTGAGCAGCCGCTGCCTGTTGCGCTTCATTCGAGCCACAGGAACTTCCACAAGATTCGGCCATTGTACATCCTCCTAACTATCTGAATATATATTTATATTATTAGAACAAACACCTTCGAGATGAATGCTTAATAATAGTTCTGAAAATACCACCATCTACAGTAATGCTGTTAATCTGAATTACAATCAATTTCCTGGACCATGATCACACGAATATTAAAATACTTTCGCCCACCAAATCCGCTGCGTATCATTAACATGGACTTTTTGTTGCTTTCTTCTCATTCTATACGTAAAG
>DAOVUU010000387.1 GCA_030632405.1 Desulfobulbaceae bacterium
AGGTTTTTCAGTGCGTATGTAAGGCGAAATTTTCTCCAGCTTATTGAACAGAAAGTCCATGACAGTGGACTGGAGTCTGCCAGGGTTGTTTTTTGTGAGGATGCTCGTGAGAGTCTGCCTGTCCCCGGGCCTGCAAGGGTAAATGCGGCCAGGACCCAGATGAGACTTCCAAATGTACCTGTAAACAAATCACAGTTCAGAGCTCTGCACCCCAGATATACCTTTGATGAATTTATGGTTGGAGAGAGCAATATTCTGGCGCAGTCTGCCTGCAAGTCGATAGTGGCTAAGGATGACTCCGTTGGTCCCTGTCTTTACATCAACAGTTCCACCGGCCTCGGTAAAAGCCATCTGACCCACGCTGTTGCCCGCCAGGTACTGACCCATTCCCCGATGACCCGGCTTCACTATGTAACCGCGAAACAGTTTGCCGCCGAGATGGTGCGTGGTATCAAAACCAACACCATGGATAATTTTAAGACCAAATATCTGGAACACTGTGATATTCTACTTGTCGAAGATGTACATTCTTTGACAGGGAAAAAGAAGACACAGGAGGAGTTGAATGAAGTTCTCGACTCACTTATAAAGTCAGGTAAGAGAGTAATTATTACTTCAAACAGTGCTCCGAGAGATCTGGTTGGGATCGACAGCGAGTTTCGTTCGAGGATGACCTCCGGTCTGGTAACCAGTATCCAGGCTCCGGATGTGGCGACGAGAATTCGAATTGTGGAAAAGAAGGCGGCCCAGCAGCAACTTTGCCTTGGTGTTGAGATGGTACGATACCTGGCGAACAATATCCGTGGAGATGTGCGCCAGATTGAATCGGCCCTTATTGCAATACGCGCAAAAGCCGGACTCGCAGGGGGACATATTGATATTGATCTTTTGCGGGAAGTTATAGGGTCTGTTGTCGGGATAGAGCAGCTTCTCTCAGCAGAGATGATCTGTGAACTTGTGGGCAGTCAATTCAAAGTGAGTGTTAAAGAGATGCAGTCCAGGTCAAGAAAAAGAGCTGTCTCGTTTCCCCGGCAGGTTGCGATGTATCTGGCCCGCAAGTACACTGAAGAATCTCTGGCTGATATAGGTAAAGTACTGCACCGCGATCACTCCACTGTTCTGCATGCCATAAAGGTGGTTTCGAACCGGGCCATAAAAGACGGTTCTGTATCTGCTCAACTTGATTTGCTGAGTAACAAGGTAAAGCAGCTTTGATGGCGTTGTAAAAAGATCACTCGAAGTCTACGCTTATCGGACGCCATCAAAAATAGACACCCTTAACAGCAGTATCCTCTGTAGACGGCCTTGAGGATGAGAGGATCGATTCAGCCACCTGGCTGCCGCTTTTCATCATATCATTGAGTCCAATACCTTCCCAGCCAAAACCGCATATGTGCATATCCCTATGGTGGAGTGTAAGAGCATCTCTCCACTTCAGGAGGTCAGGATAGTTGCGTTCGAGTTGAGGGATACCCCATTTTGATCGGAGTACTGTGGTGTAAGCCGGATCATTTGGCAGGTTGAGGATTTCCCGGACATCCTTGAAGGCCTCCTCAGTAAGAATCTTATCACTTAGTTCGAGTTTTTCAGGGTGACGTCTGCCGCCCACAAGTGTCTCGAAAACAATATGATTTTTCGGGGCTCTGCCGGGGAACATATTTGAAGAAAAAAGCGAGCCTAAGGTAAAACGGTTTTCACATTCAGGTGTTAAATAACCAAAACCCGGCGGCAGGGTTTCCCCCTGATTAAAACCAAAGACAACGGAGGCTATCCGGGCCTGTGGAATTGATCTCTGGGGTAATTCGGGGTCTATTAATTTTAGAAGCTGCAGCGCAGGATTTACGGGCAGGGCTATGACCAGGTTGGTAGCGGTAAAATATCCTTTCGAGGAAGCTATTTGCCAGCTGCTCTCTTTTTTTTCAATAGATGTTACCTCGGCATTCAGGAGGAGGTTTTTGCCCGGGGAGAGTTGCTCAGTCAATTTTTCGGGAAGCCGGTGCATGCCTGTGGCAAAACTTGTCATTGCAGGCATTCTGAATTTTCTTTTTTTCTCACTGCTTGTATTCTTTTTTCTCCTCTTTTTGAGCAAACCACGAATGACCGAGCCGTATTCTTTTTCAAGAGAGCGTATTCCAGGCATAACACTGTCAATTGTCAGTTTATCATAGTCACCTGCATAGGTGCCGGTATAAATCGCATCAACAAAAGGGAGCAGTGCAGGGCCGAATCGATGATTGATCCATTTGGCAACGGTGGGCTCCCCCTCAAGGGGTGCTTTGAAAAGATCTCCCAGGATCCTGAATTTAGCCCGTAGAGGGATCAGAGGTGCCATCAGAATTTTAGCCGGGGTTTGCGGGATCAGATTGAGTCTGGAGTTGAGATAGACGTATCTTACAAAATCGATCAAAGGGGCCTTTACCGTCTCCCCGTCCAGGCCTGTTTCTGTAAGTATCTGCCGGCTTTCCAGGCAGTTGTCCAGGAAGCCGTGGGGGCCGGTTTCGGTGATGAAGCCCTGGTCATGGTGGGACTGAATTGCGCCCCCTGTACGATTCTCTTTTTCCAGTATGAGGAAGCGATGGTCGGGACTGTTATGGAGTAATTTATGTCCAACGGTAAGGCCGGAGAGCCCTCCGCCGATGATAATTGTGTCGAGTTGCTTGTTCATTTTTAAAAAGGAGTTTAGTGCCTTACTCCAGAACTCTTGTAATAAAAAACAAGAAATCAAGGAAGGTCGTTTAAAATTATATCGTTGAATATACTTCCATGGCACTTATGCCGTTTTGCTTACCGTTGTTACGGTGTTAACCGTTTGAGTAAAGGTCTGCTTAACTTTCCGTCCAGGCAGTAACCGGTCGTCATTGAGCCGGGTTACAGAAATTCTTGACAGCCGATCATCTATGCTTACCATTTTCGCCGACTTTAAAGAAGAAATCAATAGAAAGGAAAAAGTAATTTCTTTCTATTAATCCCGATAAACGGGACTTACTATTATATTTCCCATGAGGGGAGGTACCTCCATCAGGAGGCTGTTCGAGGTATTAATTAGACATGTATGAGGTGAACGATGGCAACCGAAACAACGACACACGAATTTCAGGCGGAAACCAAGAAGCTGCTCGATATTGTAATAAACTC
>DAOVUU010000121.1 GCA_030632405.1 Desulfobulbaceae bacterium
GGACGGGCAATGAGTATATTCTCTTTTACCAGCCAGCTTATAATTCGACTTCTTGTCATTATACTGCCATTCCTTGCCGTCAGCGGAGCTGTTGCCTGGTTCCTGATTAGTGACTATGATATCAATTATTACCTTGCACATAAACCACCCCAGTTTCTGGTCGCAGCCACACTCATAGGACTGATGCTGCTGGCAATGATTCTACTGCTTGTCCGCAAGCTCCTCGCATGGTCACTTGCCCTTCCCTTAATCCTTTTTGGTAATATATCCCCAGCTCGTTCCTTTACCGAGAGCCGCAATCTTACGGAGGGGCATCAACGCTTAGTATTGTTCACGCTCGGGATCTGGGCATCAGCTGCCCTTCTTCTCGGGGCGATTGTACTGGGCTGTGTTCAGATCCTGGGTTCGAATATAGCTCCTATGTTCTTTCATTCGATCCACTGGCTGATGATCGTACTGGGGGCTCTCGTAGCGTTATGGTCACTTGGTAATCTTTTGATCACAACAGTTACATCGGGCAGCTTCGCCTCCCTTCTCATGACACTGTATGACCGCTTTGGACCTGGGTTGGATCTGGGCGATCTTGCAGATAAGCAGCAGGGTAACCTGTGCCGCATGACGGCTCCCCGGTTTACCCTGCTGCTTATCACCGGTACAGCAGTTGCAGTGTTCATCGGAACCTCACTCCTCGGTGACATTCAAACAGAGGACAATGTGACGATCATCGCACATCGCGGCGCTGCCGGCAAAGCGCCGGAGAATACAATCGCCTCCATAAAACAAGCCATAGCGGACGGCACCGACTGGATTGAAATTGATGTCCAGGAAAGTAGCGACGGAGAAGTCGTGGTAATTCATGACAGCGATTTTATGAAGCTTGCGGGGGTGAATTTAAAGGTATGGAATGGCACGCTGCAACAGTTAAAAGAGATCGATGTCGGCAGCTGGTTTTCGCCTGATTTCTCAAATGAACGGGTGCCCACCCTGGCCGAGGTACTGAACGAGGCACAGGGGAAGGCTCGTGTAATGATCGAACTTAAATACTATGGACATGACCAGCAGCTGGAGCAGCTGGTTGTGGATATCGTTGAACAAGCGGAAATGGTAAATGATGTTGCAATCATGTCACTGAAGTACGATGGTGTCCGCAAAATCCGCAAACTGCGACCGGATTGGGTTGTCGGCCTGCTCTCCGCCAAGGCAATCGGCAATACAGCAAAACTGGACGTTGATTTTCTGGCGGTCAACATGGCAATGGCAACCCCGAAGTTTATCAGCAAAGCCCAGTCGGCCGGCAAACAACTGTTTGTCTGGACCGTAAATGACCAGATCTCCATGTCCCGGATAATATCAATGGGTGTAGACGGCATTATTACCGATGAGCCCGAGTTGGCCCGCACCGTCCTTACCGAAAGATTGAATATGAGCTCGGTAGAACGCCTACTTATACACACCGCAGTATTATTAGGCAGACCTATCCCACAAAAAACATACCGCGACCAGTCGCCATAAAGCGACTAACTAATAAGATAAAGTTACAAATAATACGAAAATATTTTTTTAAACCGAAGTGAAAGCCTTCTGGAGCTTTACCTTTTTCTCCTCATTGTATTTCTCAAGCCGCTTCATCTGTTCATCATCCAGTGTATCCTGCATTTTCCCCTGCAATTCTTCGCGCAGGTCTTCATACTGTTTCTTAAACCCTTCCCAGCTTTTATTCCCTTCCTCAGCAAGGTCATCAAACATCTTCCCCACCTGAGTTAAACCGTCTTCGATGACAGGTTTAAGCTTGACCAGCTGCTCTTCCGTCAGTTCAAGAACATCGGATAAATCTGCCACAGCTTTATCTTTCATTTCACTTACTGCCTTTTTATCAATTTTACTCAGGTAATTTTTAAGCTTATTCATCTCTTCACTGTTAAGAATTTCTCCAGCTTTTTTTTCAGCATCCCTGGAAATATTCTCTAATTTCTGAGATAATTTATCCAACTGTATAAATCCCTTATCAACCGATTCATGAATACTTTTTTTCAACTCAACGCCTTTAGCATCTATCGCCGGCTTGAGATTGGATATCTGTTCGCTGGAAAGGTCGAGCTGGGTCTCCAGGTCAGAGAGTATCTGTTCGCTGTCAAAATCCTTATCCGCTGAATAAGCGGACTGAAATGATATAGTTACCACAATTAACACTATGAAAAACACTCTAATACATTGCATAAGAGAAATTCCTTATTGCTCTAATTTTAACATCTATGATATGGTTAAAATCACTTCTACCATCTATTTTAACTGATTTCTACATGATACCTTTATCTCGGAAAAAAAATCTCCCGTAATTACTGCCAGTTTTTTCAAGGTGAATCAGGGATTCATTACCTTTTTTGTAATGGAAATGATCTATATAATAATAATTATGATTAACATAGGATCTTTATTGCAATATTTTTTTTCTTATTTTAACTTAGGCTGCTGGACTTATTTTTTATTTCTATTTCTTCCCTCTCAGATAACGGACATAAATATACATCTTGTTTAAAACCTCTTTTTAAAACCAACATATGAAAACAACTAGAGAAGAACTGATAAAACAACATATCGACTCCTTTCCAGTTCTACCTGTAACCGTGACAAGGTTAATGAATGTCACCAATGACCCTGAAAGCTCGGCACAGGATGTCATGGAGGTTATTCTTACGGACCAGTCTCTGTGTTTAACCGTTCTCAAAATTGCCAATTCAGCTCTGTTCGGTCGTCCCAGAAAGGTTGATTCAATAAAGATGGCTGTATCTATCCTTGGCTACAATGAAGTGGAAAGAATAGCTTTAGCCAAGGCACTCATCAACTCGTTCAGCAAATTGCCCAAACAGCACAAAACCCTTATTGACAAATACTGGGAACATTCTTTCGTTTGCGGGATAATCGCCAGGGTCATCGCCCAGGATCTGCATTTTCCCCCCAGCATCGCTTTTATGGGGGGGCTTATTCACGACATAGGGAAGCTGATCATGCTGGAAACTTTTGTTAATGACTATGCAGTTGACTGGATGACCATATTCAGCAGGGAAGAAATACGGAAAAACGAGCTTCAGATGTTTTCCTTCACCCACGATACAGTAGGCGGTCAGCTACTGAGAAAATGGGTTTTCCCGGAGAACCTGACCACAGCGGTTGAATACCACCATCGGCCCGACGAAGCCGGTGAAGAGAAAAGTCTCGCCTACATTATTCAACTTGCAGATCTCTTGTCATTTTACTGCTGCAACAATGAATTGCTTGGAGATGACGATATCTTAACAGTAATTAATAATGCTTTGCCTGACATACGGCCCCAATGGCAAAATTGTGGGTTGGTTTTTGATAATGATGCAGCAGCTGAGTGGTTTAACTGGTTGTTAAACAATTATGAGCTGAGCAGTAGCCTCAAAGAAGCTTTCTCTGCCTGAGGTAATAGCAGGTGACACCTATTTTCCACTCGCAGAAGTGACATAACAATTTTGAAACACACACCGCAAAAAATATCCAGCGAACAGGTACATCTACTGTTTACTGACTCAGTGCTGCCGATTTTTTTTACCATACCGGTTGGCGCCCTGTTATGCTGGTCATTATGGACCGTCATCGATCAAACTGTTCTCACGGCCTGGTTCTCTTTATTTTTGACCATTTCCCTTGCCAGAATTGGTCTGATCTTTCTCTTTAAAAAACAGAAAACAGAAGATAGAGACAAAGAACAGTGGTACTGGTTTTTTCTGATCGGCACCTATACTATAGCCATGGTATGGGGATCAGCCTCGTTTTTTTTATTTCCAGAACACAATCTGTCACATCAAGTAGTATTTATCATGATCATAATCGGCATGGCTGCCGGTGGTATGGCCTCACTCTCCCCGAGTTTTCCAGTTATTTGGGGTTTTTTATCCTTAGTGCTGATACCGCTGGCCGTACGATTAATGCTTCTCGGCAATGAAGAGGCATATTTCAAAGGCTCCCTGATACTGCTTTTTTGGGCTATTCTTCTTTTCGGTGCAGTTAAAATCAGTAATAACCTTCGTGAAAATATCCAGTTGCGTCTGAAAAGTATCAACCGGGAAAGAAAGCTCAGGGTCAGTGAAGAGCGATACCGCCATATCTTCAGCAATGTTCCCCTGGGAATATTTCACTACGATGCAGAAGGCGCAGTCGTTGATTGCAACAAGGAATTTGTCAGTATTATTGGTGGTTCCAGGGAATCGATAATTGGTTTCAATATGCTTGACAGGCTTAAAGACCGACAGATGCTGGGAGCCATTAAAGACTCCCTTACAACCGGTAAGGGTTATTATGAAGGTGATTATAGCTCTGTCGTCGTGAACAAAACCACTCCTGTCCGAGCTTTTTTCAGAGCAATACATTCTTCTGAAAATGCCATTATCGGAGGTGTAAGTATTTTTGAAGATTTCACTGAAAAAAAACTGTCAGACAAGCAGATTCAACACCATGCCTCCTATGATTCCCTGTCCGGGCTTCCAAATCGCCGTCTGCTGCTCGAACAACTCCGCAATGAAATAGCACGTGCCAGAAGGCATGGCCATTATGGGGCTATACTGTTCATTGACCTGGATAATTTTAAGACGGTGAATGATTCGCTTGGCCATTCGACGGGGGATAAACTGCTCAAAATTGTGGCAAATCGGATTACAGAACGTATCAGAAGGGAAGATACCGCCGCCCGGATGGGTGGAGATGAATTTGTTATCATTATCACAGATCTGGGTAATTCCATTGGACTTGCAGCCCACAAGGCGAGGGAGATCGCTGAAGAGATCAATCTCTACATTTCCTCCCCCTGTCAGATAGATGGCCGGGACCTACAAATTACCCTCAGTCTCGGGATCTCTCTTTTTCCTAAAGGTAACAAGGGAGTGGATGATATTCTCAAACAGGCTGATACCGCAATGTACCGAGCCAAAGACGCCGGCCGGAATACAATCAACTTTTTTCTCCCCAAGATGCAGGAGGCGGCTGACGAACGTCTACGCCTTAACACGGAAATAAGAAAAGCTCTGGACAATGACCAACTTGCTCTTCACTTCCAGCCACAGGTAGATATAAAAGGAAAAATTATCGGTGCAGAGGCTTTACTGCGCTGGCATCATCCAGAAAGAGGCATAATCCTTCCAGGGACTTTTTTAGAAATAGCAGAAGAAAGCGGACTCATGCATGATATCGGTCGATGGGTATTACAGGAGGCCTGCCAGCAGATTAAAAAATGGACAGACAGAGGGCTACTTAAAGATTCTCAGATCATTTCTATTAATATCAGCGGCAAAGAAATTGCCATATCTGACTTCGTTGATACGGTAACCAGCATTCTTGAAAAAACTGGCGCAGACCCAAATCATCTGGGGATTGAACTCACTGAAGGCAGTCTTATTTCAACGGGTAAAGACATTGTTGAAAAGATAATGACGCTGCAGCGGATGGGGATTAAGTTTGCTATAGACGATTTCGGCACTGGTTATTCGTCACTGAGCTATCTGAAGAGCCTTCCTCTAAATACGATTAAAATCGATCATACTTTTGTTAAAGATATAAAAGATGCCAGTCATGATATTGTTCTTGTCGATACCATAATTATGATGGCCCACAATCTTGGCCTGGAAGTCATTGCTGAAGGAGTAGAAACGGAGCAGGAACTCCTCTATCTCAACAAGAGAGGTTGTCTCGTTTACCAGGGATACTATTTCAGTAAGGCTGTTACCGTAGCAGCCCTCGAAAAAATACTCGAATCAGGAGTCTGTAGCCCCTCCAACCGGGGATGACAGCCGATTGAATCATCTGCTCTCGCAGACAACAACACTGTGGGATCTCACCATAATCCTCCTTCCTGCAACCGCCTGCTGCCGCTCCGGTTCGATGATATCCTGGGAGACAGTACAGGCCGTGTCAACAGCCAGATGCCACGTCCGTCCCTGCAACACAGGCAGCTCCATTGACAAGTCATTATCCGACATATTAAACAGGATATGCAGATCTTCCTCCTCCGGCTCTACTCTGCTCAAAGTGCAGCCAAGAATCCTGGATGAAGGGTCAGCCCACTGCGGTTTATTTAACTGCCTGCCATGCCAGGAAACATCCTGCAGGTTGGAAACATCAGTTACTGCGCCGGAGAGATAGTGGCGTTGCATAAGGCAGGGGTGTCGTTTGCGCAGCTGAATGATACCTTTTGTAAAACAGAACATCTCCCGGTTTTTTTCCAACAGGCTCCAGTCAAACCAGCTCAGTGCATTATCCTGGCAGTAACAGTTATTGTTGCCCTGCTGGCTCCGCAGCACCTCATCACCGGCAAGAATCATAGGTACCCCCTGGCTGAGCATAAGCACAGCCATAAAGTTTTTAACCTGTTTCAATCTGAGACCATTGATTGCCGGGTCATCTGTAATACCTTCTGCACCATAATTTCTACTGTGATTATGATTGTCGCCGTCGCGGTTTTCCTCTCCGTTGGCCTGGTTATGTTTTTCATTGTAACTGACCAGATCAAGGAGGGTAAAACCATCATGGCAGGTGATAAAATTGACGGAATTGATCGGCAGACGGTCTGAACCCTGATAGAGATCACTGGAGCCGGTCAATCTGGTAGCAAGTTCAGGAACCTTCCCGGGATCACCTTTAATAAACTGCCGGATAAGGTCGCGGTAACGCCCATTCCACTCTGCCCAGCGAAAACCGGGGAAACCACCAACCTGATAAAGTCCTCCCGCGTCCCATGCCTCGGCAAAGAGCCGGGTATGGGCCAGGATATTGGAGAATTCAATATTCCATACCACCGGTGCATGGTACATGGGTGCCCCGTCTTCTCCCCGGGCCAGAATAGAGGCCAGATCAAATCTAAAACCATCCACATGGAATTTTTTAACCCAGTATTCCAAAGATTCAATGATAAACCGGGCAACCAGGGGATGATTACAGTTCACAGTGTTGCCACAGCCGCTGTAGTTTTTATAGAGCATGGAATCATGATCTTCAAGGTGGTAAAACCCCCGGTTCATCAAGCCCTTGAAGTTAATAGTCGGGCCATCCTCCCCACCTTCTGCAGTATGATTGAACACCACATCAAGAATAACACTGATCCCGGCC
>DAOVUU010000243.1 GCA_030632405.1 Desulfobulbaceae bacterium
CTTCCCAGCCATCGCTGTTACGAAAATCTTTCATCGCAGCCTGGGTCATAAACAGCAGGACGACAGTTTTTTTCTGCGCACCAAGCTGAAAGCCAATAGATGCCGATGCTGTTGAATAATAATCTACCGTCTCCCCCTTGATGCGCAGAACACCTTCTCCGTACTCACCCCCGACAACAAAACCTGCCTTATAGACGGAAGGGAAGATCAGTATGCCTGCAGATTTTTTTGATAATTCCTCAGCAGATCCTACTTTAGAGTAAAAAACTTTTAGGGAGGCATTTGCTTGGGCATTCAATTCAGTGGCAGAAGCGGCTAATATTTCACCGGAAAAAGCAATGGTGACAATAGCCACTAACAAAATCATTTTATGGAAGTATTTCACTGATATTCTCCTTTCATGTAAGTCATATTTTCATTTGTATTTTGTCAAATAATGTTAGATGTCTTGGTGGCATCATAGCATATTTCAAGAAATGAAATCCTCAATCATGATAAATCTGGCAGTCCATATACATTCAAAGCAAGGCACCAAGTGCCTGTATAGCCGGTGGCTTGAGGTAAGGAACTGTAGATTGATAGTTCAGTTTAAAAAGTGGGTGTAAAGTCATCTTTAATCATAGATTATTACCATAATAGATTCCCCAAGAATTCATTAGAACAGCCCTTTAATGTGCAGCCAAGCCATTTTCAGTCTTGGCAGAGATCTGTCGACCATACAGGTTGAGACAGCGATGCTCTCCGTTTTTCCTGCAGCTAATTGGTCAAGGAATTCGGTGTGGTTTTGTGCCTTACAGAAAGTTAGAGCGTTGCCGACCGCTGTTCGTGTATGTGCGTCACTCCCGGCAACGGCGTATTTGTTGAGTTGAATCGCGAGCTGCTTTTTTGTATCAGTTATATGTGCCTCGCGGCTTGAGTTGAAAACCTCTATACAATGGATGGCGGAAAGAGCCTCTTTGGAAAGTACGTTTTTTTTCAAGAGGCGCACAAAATTCATGCGTAAAGAATCGGATGGGTAATCCGGGTGCGGGATGATGACAACACATTTTTGCTGCCTGAGAACAAGAAGGATTTGATCACAGGAAAGAGATATCATGTAAGAACGTTTTTTATGCGGCAGGACAAACTCCCGGTAAAAAATTTCCAGAGAGGTGAAATCATAGAAATAACAGAGAATATCGACTGCCTCTCGACTTGTTATCTCTATTGCAGGGATAATATGAGAAACCTCCTCAGAAGAAAGTCCACTGAGATCGGGTGTTCGGTTATGATCTGTCACAGCAGCAGAAATTCCCAGTTCGACACAGCGGGTGGCCACGGTTTTCAGGGAATGGAGGCCATCCGATTGCGCAGAATGGACGTGCAGATCAGCGATAAAGAACCCTTGTTCCTGTAATTCCTGTCGCCGCCTCTGGAGTTTTTCCCTATTTTCAAGAACCTCTGGGAAAAGATTTTCTGAGATAGCTGAAAGGTTGCTAACTAGCGCCCTCATTTCAGAGCTTCCCCCGGTCCAGTCTCTCACGCAAAAACAAGACAACCTTTTCCCCTCTGGTTTTATAACTGTACGCAGACACTTCTTCCTTTGCGGTGGCTGCCAGTTTTCCTGCTAGTTCGGTGTTATCTGCAAGCTGGCGCAGAGCCTTTACTGCTTGTTCAATATTATCAGCTTCCACAAGAAAGCTATTTTCTCCATGTCGCAAAAGCTCTTCAGTATCCGGAGACCGGGGCGCAAGAATTGTACGACCTGCGGCCATATAAAGAAATGTTTTTATCGGTAGAACAGTCCTGCCCACCGCCAGAGGAATGCTTGTTGGGGGGATAATCAACACATCCGCCATGGTAAGATAAGGGACAGTCTCAGCAAATGGAAGCCAGTTGATGATGTGCACGTTTTCCATCTGTTTTGCTCTTTGTTCAACCTCACCTTTCCCAGTTGAACCAACAAGCACAAAAAGGACATTGGGTAGCTGTTCAGCCATCTGCAGAAGGATTCCGCACCCTTTACTTATGGAGATATGGCCGGTGTAAACAGCGACGGGGTGTCCCATATCAATACCGAGTTTTTTTCGGGCCTCAACTTTGGAATATTCTGGCAACATGCGTTGCGGATCATAACCATTCAGGATCGCTCTCACCTTATCTTTGACATAGCCATTCTGTAAGAATACCTGCCGGGTATATTCAGAATGGGTGATCACTCCTAACAATCGGGGATGCCTCGCCATCCAGGCAAGAAGCGGCTTCAAGATACGTAGCTGCTGCTGCCAAGGCCGGTAGGTTTCATAAACAACCGAGAGTTTCGAAAAAAGGAGAAATATGACAACGGTTGGCAAGTTGCGGGTATAGACAATCTGACTTTTTCTGTTACGCACAGCAAGACACAGTTTGAAAGGGTAGAATAGCTTTGCGATAACCCTGAGATGAGCTCCTCTTATCCTGGTCTGTTTTAGCGTGCCTGCAATTTGAACTTGGTAATAGGCTTCAAGTTCCGGCAGTGAAACTATATTTCCCCCTATCTGAGCAGGAAGGCAAAGAGTAATGGACACACCGCAATCACACAAGGCTGCAATCGTCTGTATTATTTGCTCGGTATCAGTTTCATCCGTCGGCAGAAGTTGATCGTTTACGTAGAGAATTTCCATCATCTCCGCCGTTTATCTCGTTTTTCGAGAAAAGCCGGTAATAAAAAAACCGATGTGATCCACAGGCAGGCCATCCCCAGGCAGGCGAGAATACCCAATGACCGAAGCCCGCGGTTGTGCGCTACAACAAGACCAAAGTAACCGATCATCGTGGTCAATGTGCAAACCGAGAGGGTGCCAAAAAGCTCCCTTTGTGTGACAACAACATTATAGCCGTGTGCCTTACAATGTCTGAAATAGTGAATACCATCGTCAACCCCCATTCCGAGCAGCGCCGGGATAATAACAATACTCAAATAGTTAAGTTGCATACCGCTGATCCCCATAACTCCAAACAGGAGCAGCATACCAGAAATAAGAGGAAAAAGAGTGAGGGCTGTCTCCCGGAGAGAGCGGCTGCTCAGGTAGATGGGCAGGGAAACTGAGAGCAGGGCAAAAAAGATAACAATAGGCGCTTCGTGCAATACCAGGTCGAGTATTTCAGCAAAGACAACTACTTCACCAATCGGCCCCTGCAGGGTATCCGGCAGGGATAAATGCTCAAGTTCACCGTAAAAGGCAAGAACATCATGACCATTTCGCCTGGAAACAGCTGGGTAAATTCCAAGGAGAAACTGCCCGGAACCATCGCGTGCCATATAATAGGAGAGGATCTCCTGCGGCAAAGTGCCAAGGGTAGCAGGCTTGTCGGGTGGCTGCCACAAGCGAAAATCCTCGACCCATTGTTTCACCTTAGCATCGGTGATACGCCGATACCAGGATCCCTGAAAAATCTCTTTTGCTTGCAGTATCAATTCAACTCTTTTCCCAAACTCCTCTTCATCCGGGGCAAAGTCCCGTACACTCGTCAACCTTTCTATCGTCGACCCATCCTTCTCCATAGCATTGGTTAAAACGGTTCGTGAGCGGTCAAGAGTACTGACATCTGGAGCCAGATAGAGTGCAGCAGGAACCATCGAGCGATTGAAAACTTTTTTATGTTGCCGGTCAAAGTTCTTGGCATTTTGGGCATCGCTGCTGTGCGCTGAAAAATTATAGTCGAAAAGGTCTCCTGACCCGATGGCAAAAGTTGACAAAATAACGATAATCGATAGTGCTGCCACAGCAATTTTTCTGCGGGGAGGTAAGATGGAACCGGAAAGAGTAGCGCCAGGGGTAATAAGGTGCAGCCTGTGCGCAACGAGTAGAAGAGGCGGTAAAACAGTGAACATCGCTGTTAACATCATAAGGATAGACCAGCCACCAATGATGCCGAAGTCAGAAAACCCTCTGAATTTTGAGAGGGCCAGAATAAGTAAAGGAAGAGCTGTTGTCAGCCCCGAGATAAGGACCGATTTTCCAGTGGTAGAAAAAGTTTCATATAACGCTTCCGCCACTTGCAGGGTTTGTAAGCGCATCTGGAAATGGCGGATCAAGTGGATCGAATAGTCGATCCCCATGCCAAACAGGATGAGTAAAAGAAAAACGGTGATAATATTGAGCGGGCCGACAAATGAAGGGACAAAGGCAAAAGCCCATGCCAACCCGGTGAGCAGGGGAAGAACAACAACTGGAATGATGCGCAAGGAACGGAAGCAGAAAAGGAGAATGAAAAAAATGGCCGACAAAGAAATAATACCCGCCCTGCCAAGATCTTCAATAATACTTTTGTACTCTCGCAGGTTTTTGATCTGTGAACCACCCACCTCACTCCATATATTGAATTTTTGTGCTGTCTCCTGAGAGATATATTCAAGACGATTATAAAGCTTCCTTATCGCTTCCAGATCCGTGACCATGCTTTTTGGATAAATCAGAATGCCAATCAGGGTTCCGTCTGCACTTTCATGGAATTCGGTTTGGGAGCTGAACCGGTCGAGACTCTTTTCCAGGTTGCGCTGTCTGTTGCGCTCAATTCGATCTGTTGTAACATCTTCCTCTGCCATTAAATCAGTACTAAAGGGGTTTGTCTCCGACTCCAGGCGTACGGCGTAATCATAAAGCCTTTCCAGCGCGGGTAGTGACAGCAGAAGATATTTGTATTTTTCGATAAATTCATAGGGTTTTTGATAGATGGAAAAAGAAACATCGGGCAGATTGTCCGTCTGTTTATGAATAAAATCAGCGGCGTTGATCAAGGTTTTTCTGTCGCTGCTTTTGACCAAGATGGTAAAATAACCACCATCACCAACCGGACCTCTCAGCTCACGCACCCATTGCGAAACAGGACTTTTTTCAGGAAGAAGCCGGATAATATTTGTATCGAGACGTAGGTCCACAAGAAAGAACGATGAAAGCAGGCAGCTGAAA
>DAOVUU010000058.1 GCA_030632405.1 Desulfobulbaceae bacterium
AAACTGGACGTGGAACTGTTAAAGCTACCTATGTTATTAATAGTGCAGGGCTTTACGGAGATATTCTTGACAACGATGTTCTTGGCAGCTGTGACTTTACAATAAAACCACGGAAGGGGCAGTTTGTAGTCTTCGATAAGGCTTCACACAAGCTGATTCGTTCTATTATTTTACCAGTACCAACAAAGCGAACCAAAGGTATTGTTTTATTTCCAACAATTTTTGGGAATATGGCAGTGGGCCCCACGGCAGAAGAGCAGGAAAGCAGAGATGACGCCTCTGTTGATGAAGCCGTCCTGAACAAGCTGTACGAACAGGCAGTCGCTCATGTTCCAGCCTTAAAAAACATTCCGGTAACTGCCACATATGCAGGTATCCGATCAGCCACAGAAAAACAGGGATATCGGATAACTGAAGATACAGATAGAAACTGGATCACCCTTGGCGGCATTCGCTCAACAGGGCTTACATCCGCCCTTGGCATCGCCCGTCACGTACATAATTTACTTGAAAAACAGGGTGCTGGATTTAAAACTAAGAAAAATCCCTCTGTCCCGCAGGTTCCGAATCTCGCCGAACATCTTCCTCGTGATTATGAAACAGCCGGATATGGCGAAATTGTCTGCCATTGCGAAATGGTAACTAGGCGGGAGATTACAGCAGCCCTTGAAGGCAAGGCTCCAGCAGGTAATCTCGCCGGTCTAAAACGACGTACTCGGGCCGCAATGGGTCGTTGCCAGGGCTTTTACTGTTTTGCTCGTCTTGCAGAGCTGACCAAAGGGAAATTTGCAGATTCCCTCGGGGCAGGAGAAACAGATGAAGAATAGTGTGTTAGATACAATATATGATGTTGCAATTATTGGGGCGGGGCCTACAGGCCTCTCAGCTGCAACCAGACTTAAAGAATCCGGTCTCAAACGGGTTATTGTCCTTGAACGTGAATCTGAGGCTGGTGGCATTCCTCGTCATTGTGGACATCCCCCCTTTGGTATTCGTGAGTATTTTCGTGTATTAAATGGGCCTGCCTACGCAAAACGGTTGGTAAAAAATGCACTGCAGAGTGGTGTGATAATAGCCTTGAAAACCAGTGTTACAGCGCTTAATCCCCGTGGATATCTTGAAATTGTTTCCCCTGAAGGTACAGGGCAACTGCATGCAAAACGGGTGCTGCTTGCCACAGGAACCAGAGAAACTCCCCGCTCGGCCAGACTAATTTCCGGAAATCGTCCATTGGGGATATGCAATACCGGCACCCTTCAATCAATGGTTTATCTGAAAAACATGACCCCCTTCCGCCGCCCTGTTGTAGTTGGCACGGAAATAGTGAGTTTTTCTGCTCTTCTCACCTGTAAAAAAGCCGGCATCAAGCCTGTTGAAATAATTGAAGAGAATCAAAAACCCAGCGTGGCATGGCCCCTCCATTATGCAGCACGTTTTTTTGGTGTCCCGCTGCATTTGAATACTCGAGTTGTCAACATTATGGGGAAGGATCGGGTGGAGGCGGTACAAGTTATTGATCAAAAGGAGAATAGTCGGACAATTGAATGTGATGGTGTACTGTTTACCGGGCAGTTTACTCCAGAATCCAGTCTTGCCAGAATGAGCCATCTGCAACTGGAGCAACAGACGGGTATTCCTGTCACCAATCAGTTGTGCCGCTGTTCCGACCCTGTCTACTATGCCGCAGGCAATCTTGTGCATAATCCTGTTAAAGTTGCAGGAAAGTGCTGGAAGAAAGGTCGAATCGTTGCGGAATCGATTATACAAGATCTTGCAGATGGATGAAAATAGAAGTTAAACCACATGAGAAATGCGGATTAAGATCGTATAAAATCCATTATCCAACGCACAAACAGACCATTATCGGGCTCAATATCCAGTGAACTCAACCCGGATTCAATGGTTTCAGGTGGTACTTGCCCTCTTCGCTCCTCCATCAAGGCCTCTGAGTAGGCTCTGTTCCATTCCGGATGCCCCTGGGTACTGAGAAAATGGTCCCTCCACTGGACAATAAAAAAGGGACAAAAATCACTCTCCGCAATGACCTGGGCATCCTTTGGTAGAGCAACAACCTGATCCTGATGACTGACCAGTAAGTTCAATTCATTCTTTTTTTCGCCCATCCAGTCAGGAGTATTGATAACACGGTTGGCTGCAACACCAAGTCCCCACCCTTTTTCTGACTTTTCGACCATTCCATGGCATGCCGTTGCCATAATTTGATGGCCGAAGCAGATTCCTATCAATTTTTTTTTCTTAGCGTCCAATTGCCGGATAAATGTTATAAGCCTCCGGATCCATTCCTGATCTTCATACACTCCGGCTTTACTACCAGTCGTAATATAAAGATCAAATTGATCCATATCATCCGGATAATGGCCATCCTGGCAATTGAAACTTTCAAATTCAAAAGAGCCGTCCATCGCATTAAACATATCCTGAATCATTTCGCTGTTACGACTGATTTGAGACTGAAACTCCTTCGGCACCTCACCACATTCAAGTATTGCAATTTTCATAATATTTAGATTTTTACTAACAGCCTTCAGCCTTAAAGAGTTACTCCGTCTTTACATAAAAAGATTTCGGCTGTGTCAAAGACTCATACCCGATAACTGACAGACTACAGCCATGTCCGGATTTTTTTACTCCGGTCCAGGCCAGCTCAGGGTCAAGGTAATCGCAATGGTTGACAAAAAAGGTGCCGGCCTCAACCTGCTGCCCCAGCTCAATACCTCTGTCGCAATCTTTGGTAAAGATGGCGGCGGTAAGACCGAATTCACTCTCATTCATCAGCTCAACCGCCTCATTATCAGAACGGACCTTTTGAATGCCGACAACAGGTCCGAAATTTTCTTCCTTCATTATACCCATTGTATGATTCACTTCAGTAAGAATCTGTGGTGCAAGATAAGGGCTGCCAATTTTATCCGGTGCAAATTCATCGGGAGAAATATGTGCTACCGCACCCTGGCTGATCGCCTCACGAGTCTGTTCACGAACAAAATCAGCAGCACCTGCGTGCACTAAAGGCCCCAGAGTCGTTTCAGGATCATCAGAACGTCCGAGTTTAAGCGCTTTTACCCATTCCACTGCTTTACCTACAAACTCATCATAAACCAATTCATGGACATAAACCCGTTCGATACCACAGCATGACTGGCCTGAGTTAAAAAATGCACCCGCCATGGTGGCCTCTACCGCCTGCGACAGGTCGGCATCATCACGTACATAGGCCGGGTCCTTGCCGCCCAGTTCGAGGCCGACACCGATAAACCGGCCGGAGGCAGTTTTCTCCACCATCTCTCCGCCAGGTACCGATCCAGTGAAAGCTACATACTTAATTCGTCCATCCTTGATAACAGTTTCAGTGTCATTATGTGTCAGGTGCAGATATTGAAAAACAGTATCAGGCAATCCACCCTCCTTAAAAGCTGCATATAATCGTTCAGCACATAATGGGGTTTGCGCAGAGTGTTTTAAAATAACAGAATTACCGGCAAGGATGGCTGGAAGGACTGCATTGATTGCTGTTAAATAGGGATAATTCCAAGGCGCTATAACAAAAACAACACCAACTGGTTCACGCTGAATCCATCGGTCAAGACCAGGTTTTTTATCTATTTTTATCGGTGCTAATCCCCGGTCCACCAAATTGATCATGGTACGGGCACGTTCTTCCATAGCCGTTACTTCACCTGCGGCAAAGCGGATGGGACGGCCCATCTGCCAGCAGATTTCCTCAGCTATTTCGGCTTTTTTAGCGATAAAACGATCTATTGCTCTGGAACATAAAGCCTTACGTTCAGTTAATGCGACTCTCTTCCAGCCCTGTTGTGCTGTTCTGGCATTATCTATCACTACTTGAATATCGTGCGGATCTGCATATGCTCTTTCCACATATATGGAACCATCAATCGGACTGATAGTGGAAAATGTATTATCCATATTTAATCTCATTAAATAATTTCAAAATACCGATCCATCTCCCAGTCAGTAATATGTTTTCGGAATTCACGTTCTTCCCACTCCCGTGATGCAGCAAAATGATCAACAAAACCATCTCCAAAAAGGTTCCGCGCCGCAGCAGATCCCTTCAACGCCTGGGCCGCATCCCAGAGGGTCCTGGGCAAAGCCAGATGTTCCGGATGTTTCTGATCGTAACTATTGCCTTTAATCGGTACTTCAGGCTCCCACTGTTTTTCAATGCCGTATAACCCGGCACCAAGAGCGGCAGCCAACGCCAGATAGGGGTTCGCATCGGCCGAACCTAAACGATGTTCAACACGCTGTGATTTTTCGCTGCCCGGGATTACACGCAGAGCGGTTGTTCGATTTTCCACACCCCAAGTAGCATCGGTGGGTGCCCAGAACCCTGGTATCAGACGGGTATAGCTGTTAATGGTGGGTGCCATCATACATAACAGCTGCGGCATAAGTTTTTGCTGACCGGCAACAAACTGACGTTGAATATCGCTCATGTTGTGTTGCTTTCCAGCTTCGTAAAAGGCTGACCCCGAGCTATTTTTATGACGCAGTGATATATGAATATGACCACTCTGGCCGGGATAATCTTTTGACCATTTGGCCATAAAGGTCGCCATCAGACCATGACGCTGGGCGAGTACCTTTATAAATGTTTTAAACAGAGCTCCTTTATCTGCTGCATTGAGTGCATCATCAACGGTAATTGCAGCTTCAATAACTCCCGGCCCCGTTTCTGTATGGATCCCTTCCAGTGGAAAATCCATCTGTTCAGAAAGTGCAATAAGTTCATGATACAGTTCTGCATGAGTTGAATTCCGTATCATGGAGTAGCCAAACCAGCCCGGTGTCATTGGCTTAAGGTTGGTATAATTCTTTTCACGTATACTCTCAGGTGTTTCATCAAAGAGGAAAAATTCATACTCCAGGGCAGCAAAAGGATCAAATCCCATATCAACAGCTCTCTCTACAACCCGGCGCAGCGCAGCGCGAGGACAAACTGTTTCAGCTTTATCTGCAAACTCTGCTATAAATAAAAGCATACCGTCTTCAAAGGCTACCTCACGACATGTGTGAACCAGTATTCTGGCAGGTGCGTCAGGATATCCGGTGTGCCACCCAGTATATGTCACATTATCATACAGCTGATCATGGACATCCCAGCCAAGCGCCACATCACAAAAAGCAAAACCGTTATGCAGGGACGAAAAGAATTTTTCACGACTGATATACTTTCCACGCATAACACCGTCATTGTCAAACAGACCAACTTTGACATGGGTGAGGCCACGTTCTTCGACAATCTGCTTTGCTTCCTGTATTGTACTGACTTTTCTTGGTTTCATAAGTTTTTATTGGCTTCAAGACAATTGATATTCATTGAGTTCCAGCTCTAACGTGTATAAATCTCCCCGACAATGTGAAATCATCAGCTCAACCGGGGCATTGAACTGATCGAAGGTGATATTTTTCATAAGAAATCCTGGAGATTTTTTAGGAATATTAAAAAATTTGGCCATTTTATCATCAAGAATAACAGCTTTAATTTCTTGAACGGATCTTTTAAGCTGAATTCCAAAATCCATTGTAATGATTTTGTACAGTGACCTGCTTAGATCGTAATTTACGATATCTTTAAAAAGGCGATAAGGCAGATAACTCTCCTCATGAACATAAGCCGTTCCATTTCCTGTCCTTAACCGCTGAATCCGGACCACTTTTTTTTGTGCTCCAAGGACAAGAATTTTGCTTATTTCCGCATCAACAGGAATGATTGTTTTATTTAAAACAAATGTTTTCTCTTTGATTTTCTGTCCATCGATACAATCCTTAAAACTCACAATTTTATGCGCATCGTGCTTAAGTTCGAAAATTGCCTGGCCGGATCTGACATATGTACCCAGTCCTTTCTTTCTAATCAAAACACCACTATCCACCAAACTGGAAACAGCTTGCCTCAATGTTGCTCTACTGACATCGCACATTTGGGCCAATTCAATTTCAGAGGGTAACCGATCCCCTTCTTTATACGCTTCCAGATCAATCTGTTGTTTCAACCAATTTTCAATTTGAAGGTATTTGGGGATCGGATTACTAGTATCGACAATTTTCATATGAACTCTTCAACTTCAATTTAATTACAGCTATAACAAAGATATAAGAGATGTACTTTCACATCCAAAATTCAAATACAAACACCAGACACAATCAGTTCATACAATTACCACGATTTTCTTATTGATCAGAAAAAAATGGTGAAAAGCCAACAGTTTCAACGTAACCATATAAGATTACAGTTGTTTTGTCACTATATAGTTTTAAAGGAGGCACTGCTAAATGTACATCAGAAAAGAAATGTGCGGGAGATAATAAACGGGGATGCTAAAAAAATTCCATCTATCGGGCTGAATCATTCATTAAACGCGATGAGGGTACCAACCATACCTTTCCAGGAACGAACGTCGGCCAATACACCTCAATCGCGTCTTAATAAATAGAAAGTACTAAAACTGCGACGAGATATCTTTTTATGCTCCGGTTTCAACTTTGAGTTTTTCCTGTTCTTCAAGAATCAGCGCCGTTGGAACAGAGAGAAGATAGGCAAGTCCAAAACCTGACAAACCACCGATCAATTTACCTGCTAGAACCGGCAGGATCATATTGGGTTGAAAATTGGCTGTAAATGCCAGGTGATCACCAAACATAAACGCGGCACAGACAGCAAAGGCGATACAAAGGACTTTATCTTTTGGCCTCATATCTTTTATTAACCGGAACATCGCCAGAATATTCGCTGCAGCCGCCAAGATACCGGCTGCTCCCTCGGATTTAAGTCCCATTAACTTACCCACGGCTTCCATTGGAGTAGCCAGATACTTCTTAATCAAATACACCATCGGAAACGCCCCACACAGCATAATCCCTATATATCCCGCTATCTCAAGAGCGCGAAACTGGTCTTTTTCATCGGCGATAATAGGATCGAATCCCCAGCTACCCAGAACCTTGGTAAAACCGCCTGTAAAATATTCCACTATAGAGAATACGAGAACCAGAACGATACTGATATGCATCCCTCTTCCAAACCATAAAAATCCTTTAATCATCGCATTTGGAACAACCTTAAGGCCGATTGCAAGGGCAACACAGAAGATCGTCAGAGGAATAAGATTTGTAAAAATAGCTGAAAAAGTCAGTGCCATAATATAAGCGGAATCTGCATTAGCGGAAATGAGCCCCCGTACGGCGAGATCAGATATGGAAATAATACTACAGGTAGCAAATACACCGATTGGTATGCTCAAAAGACCGGACATGATTCCAAGTGCCATATACTTATGGTCCTTTTTCTCAAGCATGGTAAGGCCGACGGGAACTGAAAATACGATAGTAGCGCCAGCCATATAGCCAACCACCATAGCCATTATCCAACCTTCCTTTGATTGCGCCAGGGCTTCTGCCAATTGATACCCACCCATATCAACCGCAATAAAGGTTGTAGCCGCAATCGCCGGGTCGGCTCCCATCGCTGAAAACAACGGACCAAAGAAGGTTTTTACAAAAGCCGACAGATAAGGGATCGCCGCCATAATGCCGGCGACCGGAACAAAAATCGGTCCAATACTATACAGTCCTTCCACAAACTCTTTTCCCAGCCCTTCCTCTTCGTTTCTGAGATATGCAAAAGCACCCAGTACCGCGCACACCATGATAATATAAATGACAACTGTTCCAATATATTCCATTTCAAACTCCCTGTTAATTTACATTGACTGAAAAATTTTATGCTGCTTCGTAAACGCGTCCAGATTGGTATCTGTGTACTCTTTGAAATCAAAGTCGATGTTTGAGTATATCTCAGAAACCATGCTCCACATGGCCTCACGCAGTAAAGATGCACATTTCATGGCAAAATAGCGATATCGCAGGAGATCTGTCACTGTTTTATCATAGTAATTTTCCAGCAGCCATTCTTCACTGTCAGCATCTAATTCGCAATTTGAAGCAAGCCCTCCTAGATCAAATAAAGGGCTGTTAAAACCCGCATAATCCCAGTCAATTAACCAGACTTTAGCCCCATCATCGATAAAATTGGCCGGCAAAAGATCATTATGCCCCCAGATGATCTCAACCATTCCAACCGCTTTTTCAAGATTTTCAGCCGCAGTCAATAAAGCGGGAAGTCGATCAATCATACGGCTTTTCGCATCCTTTAATGTCAAGGCATAATCATTTACCACATGAAATACCCAGAAGGCTAATGCTGGTCCTCGGATATATTTTTTTACATCCCTGTGGCATGCCTGGAGAACAGGTATAATGCGTTCGAGCATATCTCGTTTTCGAATATCTTCAGCAGCAAGAGTTTTTCCTTCGATAAATTGCAAAACAAGAACACCTTGCTCAGAATATGTAACATCAGGTGATATCCCAGCGACGCATGCCGCCTTACTGGCTGCAAGTTCATTAAATCGCATCACTTGATGAAGAACAATGTCATCAGCAATTCGAATTACATATTTCTTACCTCCATCCTCAACAATAAAATTTATATTTGTAATCCCCCCTGTTAACGGTTGAGGATAAACCGGTCCTTTCCAACAGGGTAGATTAATTGCTTTTGTCAGTGCTTCAGTTATCATTTTTCCTCCCTTTCATTGAACTGCATAGCGGACATGAAAATATTACATTAAAATTTTCTCTCGCTTGGGATCGTATAAAGCTCTATTTTTTTCAAGCCGGGCCTTGTAGGTTTTTTTATACACCTCGATTTCATACTCATCACCAAAGCCGGCCTGACTTTTAGCAAGATACCCATAGCAAACATTTTTCCCAAATGTATGACTGTAACCGGCGCTGGTCGTAACCCCCAGCACTTCCCCTTTATACAAAATAGGTTCACTCCCTCTCATTCTGACCGGTTCATCTGTTATCAGAGTAAATGTGTACAGCCCCAATAGAGTTTTTTCTGCTTCTATTTTAACCAAAGCTTCTTTGCCAATAAATGACTCTTTTTCCAACTTGACACAAAATCCCAGGCCAGCTTGGTACGGATTAAATTCAGGCGATAATTCCGACCCCCAATAACAATAGCCTTTCTCCAAATGGAGAGAATCAATGGCACGATAACCGGCATTTTGAACTGAAAATTCCTGCCCGGCATCCCATAAAGCTTCATATACATGACAGGCATATTCGGTTGGAATATAAAGTTCATATCCCAATTCACCAACATAGGTGA
>DAOVUU010000349.1 GCA_030632405.1 Desulfobulbaceae bacterium
GCCTACCAGTTCCAGCATTTCCTCTATACGCTGTTTCCGAAGATCTCCAGGTATCTTTCTCACCTTCAAGCCAAATTCAACATTCCTGTAGACTGTACCTGTAAAGAGGATAGGGCTCTGATCGAGCAACACCACCTGTCTTCGCAGACAGTGCAGGTGCTTTTCGTTAAAAGTTACTTTCTGCCCGTTAAAATTCATTCGACCGCAGCTTGGTTTATCGAGGAATGCCAGAATTTGCAGTAGACTGGTTTTACCTGCCCCGTTTGGACCAATGAGGGTATAGATTGCATTTGGATAAATCTCCAGACCTTTAATATTCAGGACAGTCCTATTACCATGAATTCGTACTAGATTTTCCAGTTTATACAGCATCGCTTCTCATTCTTCCCTGGAAAAAATGGAACAACAAATTGATTCCGAAAGCAAAAATCATAAGGGTGATCCCCAGTGCCACAGCCAGTATAAACTCTCCCTTATCATACTCCAAAGCCATGGCAGTAGTCATTGTCCGGGTAAACCCTTTGGCATTACCACCCAGCATCATACTGATACCCACCTCTGCAATAACACGTCCATAGGCAGCTATGACAGCGGCAAAAATCCCATATCGAGCCTCCTTCACTATAACCACAGCCATCTGGTACCTGCTTGCCCCTAGAGTCAATGCTGTCATCCGGTAGCGAGTATCAATCCTGCTGATGGCTGCGATTGTAAGAGTCGTAATGACTGGGATGATCAGAATAACCTGGCCAATGATAATAGCTTTCTGGGTGTAGAGAAGATCAAGGGAACCAAAAATTCCACGCCGGGAGATAAAAGAATAGACAAAGAGACCTATAACAACGGTTGGAAGAGCAAGGAGGGTATTCAGACAGGTCAATAAAAATCTTTTCCCGGGAAAAACTGAATAGGCAATAATAAAACCGGACGGGATGCCGACGATTGATGCTATTAATGTGGCTCCAAAACTTACCTTGAGTGATACCCCAACAATTTCAAAAAGCTCTGGGTCCCAGGATATTAAAAGAAGAAATGCCGACTGTACACTATCTAAAAGCAAATTCATTATACCTGTTCAGGTTAATATGCTGTTGGCTGCTGGCAACGACCTGTCTACTCCATTACATCAGGATAAAAAAGCTGTTTTCCTTCCAGGCGGTAGTCATTGATCATCTTTTGCCCCTTCTCAGAAGTGATCCAGTTGACAAAGTCCATGGCAAGATCCCCCTGCACATGGGGGTACTTTTCGGGGTTCACTGGAATAATCCCATACGGGTTGGCAAGTGCTGCGCCACCTTCACAGAGTACATCAAGCTCCACTGCCGGAGTTTTTCCATATTTATATTTGATATATGTTCCACGATCCGACATGGTATATACCTGTTTCTCATCTGCAAAGGTCACAGTTTTTCCCATTCCCTGCCCGATGGAGAGATACCAGTCGGCAGAATCTGCAGGCATCCTGAAGGACACATCTTTCTTCTGGCCTTTTTTCACGATAGTCTGCGTTTTATCAACAAGGGTAACACCCGATTCATTCCAGAGAAACTGCTCTTTGGTGTGGGTACCGGAATCATCTCCACGGGAGATAAAACCCTGTTTTGCAGTCGCTATTTTGCTCAATGCCTTAGCCGCATCGGACATACCTTTAATTTCAGCCGGATCAGCAGGGGGACCAATTATCACAAAATCATTGTGCATTACCGCATACCGCTTAGTTCCCCAGCCGTCAGCGACAAATTTTTCTTCCCGACCCTTAGCATGAACAAAAATGACATCAACATTCCCATCCTGACCATCACGAATGGCTGCCCCAGTCCCCTTTGCAATAACTTTCACCTTTATACCTGTCTCTTTTTCAAACTCGGGAAGCAGTAAATCCAACAGTCCGGAGGATTGCGTACTTGTCGTTGTTGACATTTTCAGTACCTTTTCAGCGGCAACAATGGTTTCAGCAAAAAGTCCCGCAAGAAAGATTCCTCCAAGCACAGCAATTACTCTTTTCATCACTCATCATCCCTTTGTTTAAAATTGTCTGGAAAAATCATTTTTCCACATAGAGACACATCATAGCCTTCAAAAGAATCAGCCAGCGTTTTAAATGATTCTTCTTGCAGCAATCCAATAAATTTTTGAATTCCCTTTTCAAAAAATCGATCTCTTGAAATAAGAAGATCAAACCGTTCCCATCGAAGTGGTAGGAAATCAAGCCCTACAAGCCCGGCAACAGCGCGAATGGCCGGTGCGGCATCAACTTGTCCCGAAAATACTTCCAGGGCAGCATCCAGGTGCCGGGAAACTTCGTTTTCATAGCCGGCGATCTGATTTGAAGAAATATTTGATTTTGAAATCTCGTAATCCAGAAGGAGACGGGTTCCCGTACCGAGAGGCCGGTTGACGATACGAATATCTTTCCGGGCCAGATCCGCAAGCCCCTCAATCTTTTTTGGATTACCTTTTTGAACAACCAACCCCTGCTCGCGCCTGCTGAAATTGACAAAAACAGGTGGTTTATCTAATTCCTGATCGGCAAAACCAAAATTATAATCTTTGTGATCATCTTGAAGCAGATGACAGACACCAATATGACACAGGCCTCTCCGCAGACTGCTGAGACCACCCATGCTGCCCAGATTTGCAAAAAATGCAAGGGGGAGTGTATGTTTTGAGTGAAACAATGAAAGTGTCTTTTGAAACAGCGGATCGTCGCTTCCGGCGAGAAGAAGTACACCGTCATCAGTTGAGCAATTAAATCCTGAATCCCGGTAGTTGAGAATATTGGTCTCCAGCCATTCTTCAACAAGCCTTCTTGGAAAAAGCCATTTTCCGGTTATTTTGGTGGCGGGTAACCCTTTGTCATTTACCAGCGAATAGACCATTTTGTCATTTACATGAAGCAGTTTTGCAACTTCCTTTGTCGTTAAAAATTTTGTTCTTTGTACGGTATCCATTTTTTCTTGCACCTCTGCCCCAATTGTTTGAGCCCATGTTAGTACCCCGTTGAGTTATGTTTTTCCAATATATAGCGCAAAGACCACCATAACAACCAAAACTAACCAATACAGACAACAGCAGAGCGGAAGTTTTGACTCTTCTTAATTTTTTTGGGATTTTATGGTGACGGGGGCCAGGGAAAAAACTTTATGCAGAAGTATTTGAAAAATGATGGTCCTGTAAAAAGTGACCAAAGGAAGACACTTTTTTTACTAGGAGCTTGTCCGAGAATAGACATTTTTTCCGAAATCGAGGCATTTATAAAAAATAAGCACAGGCATATAAGTAATATGCCGAGCATTATTTTTTAGATAATAACGAAGAGTTGGGAGAAAATGCATTCTCGGACAGGCTCCTAGGCCAGGTCACATAGTTCAGGATAGTATTCGGGCACACTCTGTGCCACTACAATTTTGGATTCAGCTCTTCACGCAGCCAGTCGGCAAAGAGATTAATACCAACAACCATACCAATAAGGGTGACACCGGGAAAGAGAACCATCCACCACATACCGGCATAGATGTAGTTCTTGCCAATGGCAATCATCATACCCAGGGAAGGCTCTGTCAGCGGGACACCGACACCGAGAAAACTGAGCGTCGCCTCAAGCATGATCACAACAGCCATATCCACGGCCATGAGTACAAAAACAGGAGGAAGAGCGTTGGGCAGAATATGTCGGAACA
>DAOVUU010000267.1 GCA_030632405.1 Desulfobulbaceae bacterium
ACTGTGAATGCCCGACGATGAATATCTGCCACCTGCTCCAGAAGTTTATTGTCCATATTTATAAAGTACCTTCGTTTATCTTGTCTAAAGGGTGAACAGAAAAAGCCTCAGAACATCGAAATAATTATTCGACTCGAAGTTTACCGTCCGCGGGGAGATCAACTTGACACCGGGATAGAACGCAGCTTTATAGCTATCCTGGTTATTAGTATAGGAGATGGTAATCTTGAATTTTTCCGGAAGCTCCTGCAAATACCCCCATGAACTTCCAGACAGAGCACGGCACACACCATTCTTAATCATCTCTGCTGCATTCTTCGGGTGAATATTTATAGTCGAATTCCCCAAACCTGTCTTCACTGCAACGGTGCCGATACCCGGTACAATTTCAGCAGCATGGTCACATACTTCCCGGTCTCCGGAGATAAAGAGTACCGGAACTTTTTCGAGCATTGCCGTGTAGTAGTTTATCAAAAACTCTGAAGCAGGCCGGCCATTTATGTCAATAGATGATATTCTGGTATCGCTTATAGTATGAGCCAGCGGGTTTCCGCCACCACCCGCAAAAGAATGGTACCCAAGCATCAGGGCACCATCAAATGAACTGTCAAGTTCCTGCATCATCATGTAAGGATGCCGGCTCCACCCCCTGATCAGCACAGTGTTTTCAGGTAACTCTTCGGCAATGATGTTACAGGCTGTACTATGGGCATCCTTGATCACAATTTCTGTTGCCCCCGCTTGAAATGCCCCCTCACAGGCAGCGCTCACCTCTCTGGTCATCTGCCGCTGGAATTCCAGGTACTCAGCATTTCCTCTGGTCACTTCACCCCAGGTAGTTGTTCCGCAAACACCTTCAATATCAACACTTATATAAATTTTCATACCTACTCCAACAGGCTATCCTGTTATTACTCACTAGAAATCTCATCTATCCCAAGGCCGGGAGCATTTGCAAAACAGACCCGGGAACCCTGATAGGATATCCCTCCTGCGGCCGGATTCATACTGCAAAAAAGCGGGGCGTCAAGGTCATAGCGATCAATAATAGTCCGGCTGACTGCCAGGTGGGCGGCAGCCGACACACTCACATGGCATTCCATCATTGAACCGATCATACACGGTATGCCTGCCGTTTCGGCTATCGAAACAATCTTGAGAGCGTTGTATATACCACCGCATTTCATCAGTTTGATATTCAAGCCGTCCACCCCTTTCATACATATGAGTTCCAGGGCATCCTCTGGTGAAAATACACTTTCATCTGCATAAACAGGAAAGGCAACATTGTTCCGAACATAACGCAACCCCTCAAAATCACGGGCAGCG
Source organism: Desulfobulbaceae bacterium (assembly GCA_030632405.1). Classification (GTDB taxonomy): domain Bacteria; phylum Desulfobacterota; class Desulfobulbia; order Desulfobulbales; family Desulfocapsaceae; genus Desulfomarina. The sequence continues at coordinate 1,330 of DAOVUU010000267.1, forward strand.
ACAGGCTGTTCCATAAGCTCAATCTCTATCCCCCTGTGCTCCAGTTCCCTGCCTACCCGCACAGCCTCCTTCGCTGTCCAGCCCTGATTGGCATCAATCCTGATCCTGATCTCACTGCCGATCGTCTCCTGGATAGATTGGAGACGGTGAATATCAAGGTCCGGGTCACCGCCAACCTTGATTTTCAGGATTTCAAAGCCGCGTTTCAATTTCTCTCTGCTTTCGGCGATCATCTTTTCCGGAGTGTCAAGGCTCACTGTAATATCGGTTTCAACATCATGGGCCACACCACCCAGCAGTCTGTAAAGAGGAATCTCCAGTGACTTTGCGAGCAGATCATAAATAGCCATATCCACCGCGGCCTTTGCCGACATACAGCCAACAATACAGCTGTTCAACCGCTGGAATATCTTCTCCGAATCGCCGATTTCCATGCCGATAAGGTTGTCACGGATATGTTCAATCCCACCAACGATGGAAGAAACCGTGTCACCGGTTATCACCGCCGCCGGAGCAGCGCTTCCAAACCCGGACTGACCGGAATCGGTGAGAACAGTAACAAGTATATTCTCAATCCGGTCAACAGACCGGAGCGCCGTTTTAAAAGTTGTAATAAGGGGAATTGTTACAAGCCGGGTGTTTATATCAGTTATTTTCATCTCACAGTCCTTGAGCGGTATACCGGTTAACGGAAATAAAGGTGCGCAGATGATGGTCGCTGAAATCACCATCAGTTTCCTTCAAACTGTTAATTCTTACCCAGCCGCTGGCATGAATAAAACGATCATCGCCTAGAGAAATAGCCACATGGGTAACATGATCAACTGTTTTACCAAAGAAGAGAAGATCGGCCGGTTCTGCCCTGCGATAGTCGGTGGAAAACTGGTTGTGTTGCTGCTGCTGCCATGCATCACGGGGTAGCGGAACGCCGAGCAGATGAAAAACAGTCTGGACAAATCCTGAACAGTCAAATCCTTTTGGACTCCTGCCCCCCCAGGTGTACTGATAACCTAGAAATTCCCGGGCAAGAGTGATCACATTCTCCACGGAAAATCCGGGAAAAAGACCGAAATGTTTCTTCTCCGCCCAGCCCCTGGACCCGTCAGGCAAAGCTATCATATACCAGTCCTCTTCCTCGGCCACAACGGTCAGTGTACAACCGATAACAGCATCCCTGACACCTTCGGAGAAAAGGGACGGTTCTTTGTGGATACGGACAAAATGAGTTTTGGCCATCCTGTCGGTACCAGCCGTAACTCCTCCCTGATGAACCTGATCGGTTGAAATCCAGCTTTCATACCCATCCGCCTGGCGTATCCTTGTAAACGGGCTACGATGTTCCAAAATTTCGACCCACTCACCGAGGATGCCCTGGGATGTCACTTCACTGGCATAGGAGGGCTCTCCGTAATGGCTGGAGACACTGACATTGATGGCACCCTGTTTCATTTTGTTGCAGATATTCGACCTGACCATTTATATGTAATAAACCTGGAAAAACTTAATATTTCAGACAGATAAAACAACTATCGCAGAAATTCTACCAAAAGGATACACCCAAACATCGTTAATGGAAACACTCTTTTATAGAAAAACACTCTCGCCTTTCACCTAATATTCAGAATATTTTCAAAAAGATTGACTTTTATCCGGTGATTTTGTAACAACGAAGCTGGTAAAGAGCTTTTACAGTGTCACCACATTTTTTTACAGTGTGGAGGGAGTGTAAATGCTGTTATGTCTTATGCATTTCCCCAGCTCACGATTTCCCGTTTTTTAAAGACTCTCTTTAGTCTGCTGATTAATCTCTTTTAATCTTCGATAATCATATGGTCTGTTGCTATGGCTTTTTGAAATGGGGAATGAAAACGCACATCTTTTTCACGCTCTTTTTTCCTATAAAAGGAAGAAATAACAACAATGGAGAGGAAAAATGAAAATTTACAAAAGATTACTTCTTGGTGTAGTGGCAGCAACACTTATTGCTACTGCCAATCCCGGGTATGCAAAAACCCCGGCAAACATGCTGGTTATTGCCAACCGGATTGATGATATCACCACGCTTGACCCGGCTCAATCTTTTGAGTTTGCCGGTTCTGATCTCAACCGTAACGTCTACGGGAATCTGATAAATTTTGACCCGGCAGATTTAAGTAAAGGCTACCAGCCTGACCTGGCAGAAAGCTGGACTGTTTCTGAAGACGGTAAAACTATTACTTTCAAAATGCGTCCCGGTATCAAATTTGATTCCGGCAATTCCGTAACGGCCAAGGATGCAGTATTTTCCCTGCAGCGAGCGGTAAAACTTAATAAAACTCCTGCCTTCATTCTTACCCAGTTCGGATTCTCTAAAGAAAATGCCGACCAGGCAATCAAACTGATCGATGACATGACATTCTCGATCACCACCGATGAAAAATATGCTACATCTTTTGTGCTTAACTGTCTAACCTCCACCATTGGCAGTATTGTCGATGAAAAAACAGTTATGGAACATGAAAAAGACGGTGATATGGGTAATGACTGGCTGAAGACCCACACTGCGGGTTCAGGTGCCTATACGCTGGTAAACTGGAAGCCCAATGAGTCCTATACTCTCAAATCCAATCCGGATTTCTATCTTGGCGCCCCTGCAATGGAAAAAGTTATTGTTCGTCATATCATGGAATCAGCCACCCAACGCCTTTTGCTGGAAAAAGGCGACATTGATCTTGCACGGAACTTGAATCCGCAGGATATCGCCGGTATTACAGGTAACAGTGATCTGGCAATAGAGAACGATCTGCGTGGTCGACTCATGTACATTTCCATGAACCAGAAAGACCCGAATCTTGCCAAGCCGAAGGTTGTTGAAGCGTTGAAATATCTCATTGATTATAAAGGAATGCAGGACTCCTTCCTCAAGGGCCAGTACACTATCCACCAGGCATTTCTACCCCGCACCTATCTCGGAGAAATTGATGACAAGCCCTACAGCTTTAATGTTGATAAAGCCAAGGCTCTGCTGAAAGAAGCAGGGGTTGCAGACGGCTTTGAGCTGAAAATCAATGTTCGTGATGCACAGGAACGGATTGAGATTTCTCAATCACTCCAGAACACTTTTGCCAAGGCAAATATCAAGGTGACTCTGGAAGTCGGACCAGGAAAACCGTCTCTAGTTGTATATCGTGCTCGTGAACATCAGATTTATGTGGGAGCGTGGGGACCGGATTATCCAGATCCAAACACCAATGCAGCTACATTTGCCA
>DAOVUU010000244.1 GCA_030632405.1 Desulfobulbaceae bacterium
ATAAGACTTGATACCAGCATAATTCCAACCACTTTTATCCCCAGAATTACGGTAAAAGTGGTGAGTATTATCAGAATCTGATTCGTGCGCTCTGTATTAAGCCCGATGACTCGTGCGTACTCTTCATCAAAAGCGATGGCAAAAAGATCCTGGAAATTTAAAAGAACCAGTGACAGCACCACGAAAGAGAGAGCTATTGTCATAATAGTCTCCAGTCTGCTCACCGCCAGAATATCACCAAACAGATAACCAAACAGATCCACATTAAACCCTGATCCAAGGCTTGCCATGATAACACCTGCGGCAACCCCTATGGCAGACACAAGCCCTATAGCCGCATCTCCGTACATATTTGCCCGCTTTGCAAGATGCAGTATCCAGAAAGAAGCAAGAATCCCCATGGGTACAGCCATGTATAGTGGATAAATACCAAGCATAAGAGCCAGGCCGATGGGGGCAAGAGAGAAATGCGCCAATCCTTCACCAATCAGTGACAGGCGACGTAAAACGAGAAAGATCCCTAGAACGGCACAGCAGGCACCGATAAAACAACCGGCCACAAGTGCACGCTGAATAAACCCGAACTGAAGAGCTTCTGCTATCTGTGAAGTAATCATTACTTAATGTTGATGACAGATTAAATGCTGCGCAAAGTCGCCGAAATATTTTGACATATCCCGCGATTGACAAAACTCCTTAAAATTGCCGAAAAATATCAGCCGCCGATCCAGGTACAACAATTTAGTCGCATAATTTCCAATGGTTGAACTGTCATGGGTTACAAGAAGGATTGTTTTTTTCTGATCCTGGTTAAGGGAAGCAATTGTCTCATAAAAATGAGCACGGGTTACAGGGTCCAGAGCAGCTGTAGGCTCATCCAGAATAAGGATATCAGGATCAGACACCATTGCCCTGGCCAGAAACACACGCTGGCTCTGCCCCCCCGAAAGCTTACCTATCTGCTCCTGATACAAATCGGCAATATCGAGGGTTTCAAGGATCTCAAGCACTCTGTCTCTGTCTATTTTTTTAAACTTACGCGGAAAGGACTTAGAGCCCAGAAGACCGGTGGCTACAACCTCACCTACCGATGCGGGAAAAGACTTATTTGCGACCACGGTGGCCTGGGGTAAATAGCCTATTTTATGCCAGGTGGAAAATCTGGCCAGAGATTCTCCCATAATTTCAATGGAACCGCCATCAATATCATCCAACCCCAGCAATGTACGAATCAGAGTGGATTTCCCTGAGCCGTTGGGGCCGACAATACCTATGTACTCACCCGATTTCACCTTAAAAGAGATATCAGACAGGACCACAGAATTGTGCCTTTTTACCGACAAATTTTCCACAGTAATTATTGACATTGCAAACCCTGCTTCAAATTATCTACATTTTTTTGCATAAGCGACAGATAGTTTTCTCCCCTCTCCAGCTCTTTCCTGGACACATTGTGAACCCCATGCAAGAGCAGTAAACGTCCTCCTGTCTCATCGGCAATAATCTTTGCGACCTTCGGCTGTATCAGCTCTTCATGAAAAATAACTTTGCTGCCCGTTTTTCGCACAATTCGTACCAGTTCTGCAATCGCTTTTGGACTCGGTTGAGCATCCGGAGAAAAACCCTGGAAAGGAGAAACTGCGATAAGGCCGTATCTTTTCGCAAAGGCGCCAAAGGCGAAATGTCCGCCACTAACAATGGTCCGCAACCTGCAATTCTGCAGGGTCTGCTTTGTCTGTTTATCAAACCGCTGAAGTTTGCTGATAAATTCAACGCTGTTATCCTTGTACACGGCACTGTTTCCCGGATCAACTTCAGACAAGGCAGTCCCGATAACCTCTACCATTTCCACAGCCAGCGCAGGGTCAAGCCAGATGTGAGGATCCAGCCCTCGATGCTGCTTGTTATGATCAGCATGATCAGTTGCCGCGGATATAATTTCTTTTCCCACTTCAACCACCTTGCCATCTCTTACCCCCACTGCGGTAACAATGGTTCCGGCCCAGGGTTCCAGAACATCGCTGGTATAGAGAAAAAGATCGGCGCGTTTGACTGCTATCATATTTTTGGGAGTCGGCGAAAAGCCATGGGCCTCCACTCCCGGAGGAAGCATGAGCTTCACATCGACAAGATCACCGCCAACCTGCACGGTAAAATCATACAGCGGGAAAATAGACGTCACCACGCTCACTTTTTCGGCCGCAATCGCATGGTTCCTGCCAAATACGAATACAAGCGTACAGACGATGAAAAATACTCTATTTCTGACAAAAAACGAACTTTTCCCCATCGCACCTTCCCTGAATTACAAATAAAGAAATATTACCTTATATTCAAACACATATGTTCAACCTGGGGTCCGACAATCTTCCAGTCAACACATGGCCGACTAAATCCCTTCGGCTGAATAAGAGGACAGCCAAAGGCTGAATCGTCGATATAGACATTGGCATATACCTTCGGGCTTGAGGTCCATTCCTCCTGGTCGGGATTTTTGTTTACGCCATAGAGACGTATACCCTTATTTTCCAGATATTCAGCAGCATCTTTCAAAAGATTACCACCATCAGGGCTGTCAGAGCGCATCGTGAATAAAACAATCCTGGCTCCTGACTGCTGCAAGCGTCTGAGCCATTTAATCGCCCCCGGGGCCGGCTCACCGATATCCGGATAGCGATGATCTACGACAGTCCCGTCAAAATCCAAGCCTATAAACATATTTCCTCCAACAAACTCATCAGATAGCTTCTTTTATGGTCTCTACCCTGGTGATTTTTAACTTTGAAATCCTTCGATGCAACTCTAAACCAGGCGATCCTAGCGTGCTTAAGGGATCATTTCAATCAATTTCCAAAGTTGATGGCGTCGAATGACCTTTTTACGACACCATCACCCCTGACCAAGTAACATTTTCAAGGCCGTCTGCCTCTTGCTGCTGTCCTGCTGGCGAACTGCCATGGCCAGCGCTTTTCTTGTACCGACAAATGCTGCCAGTACCCGGGCTCTGGTCAGGCCCGTATAAATAAGGTTTCGATAGAGCATTTTGAAATGCTGCGTGAGAACAGGAAGTATCACGGCCTTAAACTCACTCCCCTGGGATTTATGGATTGTTATGGCATAGGCCAGATCCAGCTCAAGGATATCATCTTTCTGGTACAATACCCTCCTGCCATCTGGGTAAAAACCAATTTCACAGGTGAGATCACTGTTATCAATACCAGTAATTTTCCCGATATCCCCGTTAAAAACATTCAGGTCGTAATTATTCCGTCTATGAATGACCCTGTCTCCCACCCGAAATATCCTCTCTCCCACCTGCAACTCAGCCTTCCCCGGCTGCGAAGGATTAGCTGCCTGCTGAATCACCTTATTCAGATTTGCAGTGCCAAGAGACCCCCGGGTCATTGGAGTGAGTATCTGTATTTCGGTGTCCTGCCCTAAATATCTCGGGATCCATTCCAGATAGAGGCGCACAACGGTATCAACACCACTCAGGCCATAGTGCAGACTCGACCATGGATGGATCTTTCGAAGAACAGCCTTCAATTCTCCCACACGGTTTTCTGCCTGTTTAACCTTCTCCAGATCAACATGTTTAAATTTCTCCGGGATAACAAAATCGTGTTCATACGCAGACAGGATCCGCTCTGCAGTACGAAATTCATACAGGTCTTCGTTGGATGAGAGCCCTTCGAAACTATCCATGTTCAAATCAAAGGTTCTCTTCACACGGGATACAAATCCGATCTGTTCACGGGTTGCCTCATCCGAGTCAAGAAACATGCAGTCTGTCCGATCCCGCCAGATTGCAGGTTTTTTAAAAGGAGAATCGATATGAGGCGTTATTCCCCTGTTTATCTGATGGGCATACTCAATGATCTTTGACTGGTTGGCCTGACGAAAAACTTGGGTGAGGCGACAGGAGGAGACGACTCCGGACTGCAGAATATCCTGCAGGACGTTGCCTGCCCCCACGGAAGGAAGTTGATCTGCGTCACCGATAAACAGCACCTGGCATCCTGGTGGGACTGCCTTAAGCAGTGAGGCGGAAAGAGAGATATCGAGCATCGAACACTCGTCGACGATGAGAAAATCACCTTTCAGGGGCTGCTCTTCATTCTTCTGGAAGGCCCCGTTGCGGAACTCAAGAAGGCGATGCAGAGTTTTTGCCTCCCGGCCGATAACCTCTCCCATTCGCTGGGCAGCCCGTCCGGTCGGAGCTGCCAGAAGCACCTTTTTATTCAAAAATTCCAACAGCCTGACAATAACCAGCGTTGTTGTTGTCTTACCGCACCCCGGGCCTCCTGTGAGAACAGCAAACCGGTTTCGAACCACCGAACGTACTGCCTCCATCTGTTCCGTGCTGAGAGTGAGCGTTTCAGTTTTGCAATAGTGCTTTATCCAACCCGAGAGGCTTTTACATTCAGGTTCGGGGGCCCGGATCAATGATCCAATTTTCCGGGCAACATACTCTTCATCGTAATAAAGTGATTTTGAGTAATAGCAGAGTTGCTCTCCCTCCTCTGCAAAACTTAATACCCTCACCCGCAGGTGGTTTTCCCGTTTCATCCTGGCAAGGATTTCTAAAAGCAGATCTCCAGGTTGAAACTCCAGCAGCTTCCCCACTTCTTCTGCAATCTGAGAAACCATCAAATAGCAGTGGCCCTGCTCCCGGCTTGCCCCAAGCACATGTCTGACCGCAGCCATTATGCGCTTATGGCTGTCCCGGGCCAACCCGATACTGAGAGCCACCTTGTCCGCCGAGAAAAACCCGATACCGTAAAAATCAGTGGCCAGGCGATATGGGTCTTCATTCACAAACTCAATTGCCTGTTCCCCGTATTTTTTATAGATCCTTACCGCAAAAAGTGTCGAAATACCATGCCCCTGCAGAAACATCATCACCTCACG
>DAOVUU010000272.1 GCA_030632405.1 Desulfobulbaceae bacterium
CCTGATTTCACCGCCGCCGCACCATGATATCTATTCGATTGAAGATCTGGCCCAGTTGATTTTTGATCTTAAACAGATAAACCCTGCCGCCCGTATCAGCGTTAAGCTGGTTTCTGAGCCGGGGGTCGGCACCATTGCCACCGGGGTTGCCAAAGCCTATGCGGATATGATCACCATATCCGGGTATGACGGAGGCACAGGGGCCAGCCCGCTGACCTCTGTCAAATATGCGGGAAGTCCCTGGGAATTAGGCCTGGCAGAGACCCAGCAGGCTCTTGTGGCCAACGGCCTCAGACACAAGGTGCGTTTGCAGGTTGATGGAGGTTTGAAGACCGGCCTGGATATAATTAAGGCGACAATTCTTGGAGCTGAAAGTTTTGGTTTTGGCACCGGGCCGCTTATTTCTCTGGGCTGTAAATTTCTGCGTATCTGTCACTTGAACAACTGTGCTACAGGGGTCGCCACCCAGGACGAAACACTCAGAAAGGAATATTTTTCGGGAGTCCCGGAAATGGTGATGAACTATTTCCGATTCATGGTACAGGAGACTCGAATGCTGATGGCTGAACTGGGGGTTAAAAGGTTAACGGATCTGATCGGACGAACCGATCTTCTGGAGGAAATTGAGGGGGTTACTGCCAGGCAACGGAAGCTCGTCTTGAAAAGTATCCTGATCCCCGTTGTTTCACAGGACAAGAGCGGCCTTTTCTATCGGGAGAAAAATAGTCCTGATGATCCGGGAACTCTTAATCTCAAACTTGTTGAACAGTTTGAAACGGCGGTGGAAAAGTTTGCCGGGGGAGAGGCGGAATTTCCTGTTCAGAATACGGATCGTTCCGTTGGTGCACGATTATCAGGTGTAATTGCAGCCAGGTATGGTAACAAAGGTATGGTTGCTCAACCGATACAGATCAGATTGAGAGGAACAGCCGGGCAGAGTTTTGGGGCCTGGAATGCGGGTGGTCTGCATATGTACCTGACGGGGGATGCAAATGATTATGTGGGCAAGGGAATGGCCGGCGGAAAACTTGTCATCTGCTCACCTCAGGGAGTCTCCTACAAGAGTCATCAGGCCGTCATCATGGGAAACACCTGCCTCTACGGTGCTACAGGGGGAAGGTTGTATGGGGCGGGTCTGGCCGGAGAACGTTTTGCTGTCAGGAATTCTGGCGCAAGGGCAGTCGTTGAGGGTATTGGAGACAATGGATGTGAGTATATGACCGGGGGGATTGTGACCATACTTGGCGAGACCGGTATTAATTTTGGTGCCGGAATGACAGGAGGATTCTGTTATGTGCTCGATGAGTATAACTCATTTACATCCAAGATTAACGGCGAGCTGATAGAGCTGCTTTCTCTTGCCGGCAGAACTGTTTTAATAGAGCATCTGAGGGGAGTTATTAACAGACATTTCGAGGAGACCGGGAGCCCCAGAGCTGAACAGATTCTCGAAGGTTTTAATGATCATTATCTGACTCTATTTAAACTTGTTAAGCCAAAATCCACTGATGTCTCAGCTCTTCTGGGGCGTCGTGGGCATTCTCAAAAAGAAACGCTGGCAATTGTGCAATAAAAGTAACAGTTTATCCAATACTACCACGACATAAGCAGGAAAATACCGAAAACAGCAGTAACAGCACCGCCAAGGGCCCTGGCAGAGACGTGCTCTTTGTGGAGGTAGATAGAAAAAGGGATGATACAGATAGGAACAAGGGAGAGAAATGTGGAGGCAACTCCTACAGTCAGATAGTGAAGCACAAGGAGGGAGAGAGACACACCTAAGAATGGCCCAATGACAGATCCTGTGGCTGTAAAGAGAACCGCTTTTGTATCATTGAGGGCATCTTTCACGTGGCTCCATTTGCGAGTCACTGTAAAGAAAAGGAGAAAGCAGAGAAATGCGGCAAGAGCCCTGATCTGGGTCGCGGAAAAGGCATCCAGATATCCTGTTTCTGTCTGCATTCCGATCTTACTGAGAAGATATCCTCCTGCCTGGCCAATCATTCCTCCAAAAGCAAAGATAACGCCCTTGATGGAAATTTTTCTTACATGCAGTTTTTGGGCAGGCAGTTTTTTCCGGCCTTTTTCAAAGATGACAATGCTTACCCCCAGAAGGGTGATAAGCATTCCAAGCCATTGCTGCAGGAGATAACTCTCATGTAAAAACAACCAGCCAATGAGGGCAGCTGCTGGTGCCGAGAGACTGAAAATCAACATGGTGACTCTCGGGCCTATTTCAATCAGTGCTTTAAAAAGGAAAATATCGCCGATAAAAAAACCTATAATTCCGGAAAGACTCAGGTAAAACCAGGCGTGGGGCGGAAAATGGATTGGAAGAATATATCCATTTCGGATAAACAGCAGGAAGCTGAAAAGAAGAAGAGCCACCGAGATCCTGATAATGTTCACCGGAACAGCACCTACCCTTTTGGAGGCGGCTTCAAAAAACTGTATGCTGATGGTCCAGCAGAGCACGGTGATGATGGCGATTGATTCACCAATAAATGGCATGAAGGTCCTTTGGCTTAGTAGATTGATAAAGGGTTGTCGATATCTACATTATAAAGGATATTCTGGCAATAAATCATGATGGCGGCATGTATTTTATGACAGTAATTTATAACTGCCCACTGAAAACTGATAACTTTCGGTTGTGGCATCACTCGCATAGGATATACCACCAAGTGCCTATGCTTCCTTGCAGGGTGTTATAAAAGGTAAAAATAGAGAAAAAATTATGAGTCAGAATTTGTTTCAGTTTCTTGAAGTTGATCGTGTTGATCCTCGGAAAAAGCGAATTGAGCGGAGGCAGCATGAGTTTGTTGAAATTTATGATCCGTTCATGAAATCACAGGTTGAGATGCAGGCTGATCGCTGTATCGACTGTGGCAATCCGTATTGTGAATGGAAATGTCCGGTGCATAATTATATCCCTGACTGGTTAAGGCTTGCAAACGAGGGGCGACTTTTTGAGGCAGCAGAGCTTTGTCATCAGACAAACAGTTTGCCCGAGATCTGCGGCAGGGTTTGTCCCCAGGACCGTCTCTGTGAGGGTGCCTGTACCATAAACGGTTTTGGTGCCGTTACCATTGGCAGTATTGAAAAATATATTGTTGATACCGCCTTTGAAATGGGATGGCGACCGGACCTTTCCAAAGTCGTGATGCATGGATTCAAAGTTGCAATCGTGGGTGCTGGGCCGGCCGGGCTCTCCTGTGCCGATGTGTTGATACGAAATGGTGTGAAACCTGTTGTCTATGATCTGAACCCCGAAATTGGCGGGTTACTGACCTTTGGTATTCCGTCGTTTAAACTGGAAAAAAGGGTGATGGAATTACGACGGGAAATTTTTTGTGAGATGGGGATAGAGTTCCGTCTCGGGGTTGAAGTGGGAAAAGATATTGAATTTTCGCAATTGATATCCGACTATGATGCCGTTTTTGTCGGTATGGGTGCCTCTGCATCAATTCGTGGCGGATTTGAAAATGAAGATGCAGAAGGAGTCTATGATGCCTTGGATTATCTCATTGGCAATACAGATAAAATATTGAATTTAAAGCGTGCCGGGTACCCGTATGTAGATTTGAAAGGAAAACGAGTCATTGTCCTGGGCGGTGGTGATACAGCAATGGATTGCCTGCGTACAGCCATCAGGCAGGGTGCTGCCGATGCAGCCTGTGTCTATAGACGTGATAAGGCAAATATGCCGGGATCCAGGGGGGAGGTCAAAAATGCAGCGGATGAGGGGGTGCGATTTCTCTGGAATCTGCAACCTCTGGCTCTGAATACAGGGGAAAGAGGAGAGGTAACCGGGGTGAAAGTGGTTACTACGCGGCTGGGTGAACCCGATGAACGAGGGCGTCAGCGTCCTGAGCCGGTGGCTGGTACCGAGAAGGTTCTGCAGGCAGACGCCGTGCTGATGGCCTTTGGGTTCAGACCGGATCCTCCTCCGTGGCTGATGGACCAGAACATAGCAGTAGATAAGAGAAAATGTATCCTGACCGGAGAGGGGAAAGCCCTGGCCTGTCAGACAGGTAATGCCAGGGTTTTTGCCGGAGGTGATGCTGTCCGTGGTTCAGATCTTGTTGTGACCGCTATTGCTGAGGGTAGAACCGGCGCGGAGGACATTCTGGTGTATCTGGGGGTGCAGGACTGAGGTTCAGCTTTTCCCGTCTGTAGAGTTGGATAAGGCACAGGTGTTGAGAAAATCTTTTATTCCCCCGATGGCTTTCAGTCTTCCGTAGACGGTTATAACATCCCCTACCTCTATTCTGGTGTGTCCTTTTGGGATAATTATCTGGCCGCTTCGTTTAATTGAAACCATATTAACGGTGTCGGGCAGGGAAAGATCCTTAATGAGGGCATTGGTACAGGTATCCTCCTCTTTTAGGACAAATTCAACAAATCCCTTTTCTTTCGGCTGACGGAGATCCACCTGGTGCTCGACTATCTTCCCTCTCTGTTTCCTGACTACACCGACATCATATGCCCGGAGGATATCGCTTCTGCTTATAA
>DAOVUU010000157.1 GCA_030632405.1 Desulfobulbaceae bacterium
CAATATGTTTATGTCTGTTTTATCAAGAGCCATAAGAGTTTCCTTCAGTGTAATAATGCAATCAATATTTGACTTGGTAATCTCTGATTTTTTGTACTGATACCTGTAGCGTGGTCTGGATTACAGCACATTGTACCTAATTTAATTAAGAATTCCAAACAGAATGGTTAATTAAATTTTTTATTCCCACTAAAGTTCAGCTTCTGTAATGGGCTGTGGCTGAGTGGTAATCAGGATTTGATTTGCAGCATCGACCGAATTTGCCTGATTATATGCTCTGTCAGAGTTGAGGGAACTTATATCGACAAATGTAAGTAAATGATTACATACTACAGCGCCTGTTCCCGTGCAGTAGTATAGGCTGAGTGGCAGGATTTGAACTGACAGGATTTGTGTACCTTTTATTGAGAAAAAGATAATGGAGTTCTGAGTATGGAAAATGGATATTCTTTGAGAACATTTAAGGGTGATTTTTTTGGCGGTTTGACCGCTGGAGTTGTCGCACTGCCACTTGCGCTTGCCTTCGGTGTCGCCAGTGGATTCGGTGCAGTTGCCGGTTTATACGGGGCTATTGCCCTGGGATTTTTTGCCGCTCTGGCAGGCGGCACACCCACCCAGGTTTCTGGTCCCACAGGGCCAATGACGGTCATTTTTGCTGCTGCTATTGTCGCATTTCCCGGGGATGCATCTGCAGTTCTCGGTGTGGTCTTTCTTGCAGGGATACTGCAGATTGTTTTTGGATTTGTAAAGGTAGGAGTGTTTATCCGCTATATGCCATATCCTGTTATTTCAGGTTTTATGAGCGGTATAGGGGTTATTATTATTTTACTCCAGTTGCACCCTCTTCTTGGTGCAGACAGCGTCGGTTCACCTCTTATTGCTGTGCTGAACCTTCCAGCTTCTGTTGCAAATGTGAATCTCTATAGCCTTGTCCTTGCTTTGATAACAATGGGGATTGTATTTCTTACACCATCCAGAATTTCCAGAATCGTCCCCTCGCCTCTACTCGCCCTTCTGGGTGGGAGCATGGTTTCCATTATATTTAATTTTCCGGTTGCCGTAATAGGTGAGATTCCTTCCGGCTTGCCTGAATTTGCATTCCCGCTGTTTTCTGTGACATTGCTTCCTAAAATAGTTCCAATGGCCCTTGCTCTTGCTGTTCTGGGGGTAATCGACTCTCTTCTTACCTCGGTTGTGGCTGACTCAATGACCAAGACTAAGCACAATTCGAATCGGGAACTGATAGGTCAGGGAATAGGTAATATTGTAGCGTCACTCATCGGAGGATTGCCTGGTGCGGGTGCAACAATGCGTACTGTTGTCAACGTTAAAGCCGGAGGTACAAGTCGGATATCAGGGATGACACATGCCCTCTTTTTGCTGGCCATTCTTCTGGGATTAGGTCGTTATGCTGCACTTATTCCTCTGCCTGTACTTGCCGGAATTCTCATGAAAGTCGGAGTGGATATTCTTGACTATCGTTTACTCAGAATGGTAAAGCGGGTACCGCGTCAGGATCTTACCGTTATGCTGACTGTGTTTGTTATAACGGTTTTTGTTGATCTTATTGTTGCTGTGGGGGTTGGGGTAACACTGGCATCTCTCATGATTACCTACCGGATTTCCAGTCAGTCAAAGATTGATGTGAAGGGTGTTCCTCACCAGGATTGGCATAGAGACCTTGAGAAGACTCTTGAAAATGAAACAGATTACGGGATACGAACAATTTCGGTGATGGGGCCATTTTTCTTTGGAACAACAGCAAAGATGCAGGAGCATGTGAGTAAACTTATTGGTACAAAAGTAGTCATAATCAATTGCCTTGATGTGCCATTTATGGATCTGTCGGGTTATTTCGCTTTGAGTGAGATGATTGACAGGCTTAAAAATGAAAAAATAAAACCTATTCTGGTAGTGAATGAAGATGTGGGTCTTCGTGAACAGATGATGGCAATGGGCTATGGCGATTTGCTTGGCCCTGATGGCATTCAATCAGACTATAACGATGCCCTCCATCTGGCCTGGGAATATCTTGATTATGATGGAAAGTGATAAGTTCGTAAAAACCTCAGTTTCGAAGACTTTTTACGACGCCATCAAAAGTAAGGCAATATCAGCTGGGGTCTGGATCTTCTTTTTCCAGACTCTGGAATTGTGTCATAAACTTTTTATCAATGTAGTCCTTAATTATAAAAGCGGTTTTTCCACCCCAGCATAATGGGCCCTTCTGCAAGGCACCATACCCTCCTCCGAGGTTGAAGATTGCCAGGAACCGGCCACCCGGATCGAATTTGATCTGATTTCCCCCCCGTAGACCTGCAAGAACGTTATGAAGGAGAACGGGGTTTTGACGAACAGCATATACACCAACTTTTTCAAGGGGCTGCGGTGCATAACAAATGCAGTCGCCTCCGCCAAATATCTCAGGGTGGTCGGAACATTGGAGGTATTCGTTTACCTGTAGTCCTCCATCGGGGCCCGTGGGCAGGTTTGAGGCTGCAAAAAGCGGTGACGGCTGCACTCCTGTTGCCAGAAAGATAAAATCGGGTGTATGGGTCTTACCGCTTTTCATGATTACATTTCCATTCTCAATTTGTTCCACATGACCGGATTCGTCGATTTCAATATTTTTCTTCTGAAAATATTTCCTGACTATGCGTTGAATCGCCGGTGATGAGTTTTTCATCAGTTTATTGCCAGCTAAAATCTTGATTTTAGCCCCGGGGCAGCCATTTTTTGTGGCAAGCTGACGGACGTTTCCCGCAATTTCTGCTGCTGCAGCACCACCCCCGATGACAGAGATGCTTAATTCAGGGTTGTTGCAGCCGGTTATTATCTGTTTTTTTGCTTCGAGAAGACCTTCGATGGGTTTGGCACCGAATATCCTGCTGGATCTTCCTTCAATGGCACTGAAGGGGACAAAACTGCCGGTGTTGCAGGAAAGAATATCGAATTCCTCACAAATTCCGGACTCAAGTTCAACAGAACGGTTGCCGGTATCAATACGGATAACCTTGTCTTTAATAAATCTTCCCCCCTGTCGTTCGACCACAAAACGTGTCCTGAACCTGATATCATCGGCCTTGTAGAAACCGCTCAGCATCCCGGGGCCCATGCCGGAATAATAGTGGTGATCGGAAGGTTGAACAACGGTCACCTCATGACCATCTTCAGTGAGATGCCCGATCCGGGCAAGCAGCATCATATGGGCGTGGCCGCCACCGGCCAGAAGAAGTTTTTTAGCCATTTTTTTCTCCTAGAACTGAGTCCATCAGCTCACCTAGATTTTCCAGATTTCTCCACAGTGCGTATTGATGGTGCCGTAAAAAAAACTCCATTTCAAATCAACAGGCTCAGTGATAAGGGTGTTATTTATCAGAAAGATAACAGTATCCGATGTGTCGAGAAGTTCAAGTTTATGGGTGGAAAAGTTTGTGCGTCACAGCTGCCTGGCAGGGAACACATATTGACATATGTGCTGGATGTGTGTTAGCTGAATGACTATAGGCTATAGTATAAACTATCTGAACAACAGCACGCAGAGGAAACAATGAGGATATTTCGATCCATATTTTTACCTTCCATCATCATTACATTACTTGTCGGCTTTTGGTATAGCTCAGACTTTAAAACCATCGCTGCGGGCGTTGCAATATTTTTGTTCGGGATGTATTTTCTGGAACGAGGGTTCAACGCATTCACAGGGGGGTTGTTAGAAAAACTGCTTGCAGCAACAACCGATAAACTATGGAAAAGCATCGGTTTCGGTGTGGTTTCAACAACTGTCATGCAGTCGAGTTCCCTGGTCTCTGTTATTTCTATTTCCTTTATCAGTGCGGGTTTGATTGGCCTCAGTGCGGGTATAGGCATTATATTTGGTGCAAACCTTGGCACTACAACGGGTGCCTGGCTGGTTGCGGCATTTGGCATGAAAGTGAAGATTTCCGCCTATGCGATGCCGATGTTGGTGTTCGGATTAATTTTCACTTTTCAAAAATCAAAACAGATGCGTGGTTTGGGTTACATCCTTACCGGTTTGGGTTTTCTGTTCCTGGGTATTCACTTCATGAAAGAGGGCTTTGAAGCATTCAAAGATCAAATTCATCTTGCCGAATATGCAGTTCCAGGTTTAAAGGGGCTTTTGATCTATACCTTAATCGGAATGGCTGCGACGGTGGTGATGCAATCCAGTCATGCAACGATGGTGTTGATTATTACTGCTTTGTCACTGGGGCACGTGACCTATGAGAACGCAATTGCGTTGGCGATCGGGGCAAATATAGGCACCACAATTACAGCAATCATAGGTTCGCTAAGCTCAAATTATCAGGGTAAACAACTGGCCGGTGCGCACCTGGTCTTCAACTTTGTAACGGCCGCGATCGCTATTGTCGGGATCCATGTGATTATTTCCTTCGTAGATTATATCAGCGTTTTTGTGGGTATTGGCGCTGAAGATTATACCTTGAAGCTGGCCGTATTTCATACGGTGTTTAATTTAATCGGCGTGGTGGTAATGACCCCGTTTGTAGGTTTGCTGGTAAAGTTTCTGGAAAAAACCATTACACCTAAAAAACATGAAGAAACCGAACCCTACTTTCTGAATGATGCCGTATTGGATTTTCCAGATACCCTATTGCAAGCCGTTCGCAAGGAAATCATTCATCTTTATGACAATACCGCCCTCTTGTTTATAAACGGCCTGCATATGGAAACATCTATGCTCGCAAAAGGTAAGAATTTGAAATGGGAAATTCGTTCCGATCAAAAAATTGTCGAATATGATTTTGACGAGCGCTATCGCACAAAAGTTAAACCTCTGTTCGCAGCCATTATTGAGTTCGTCGGCAAGGGCCAGGGGGAGATCCCGGTAGAACGACAATCACAGCTTTTTGAGCTTCGTCTTGCATGTTTGAAATTGTCAGAAAGCATTAAAGCGGTTGATGGTTTAAGAAGCAATATGACCGAATATTTCGCATCAGACAATGAGATCATTCGCCAGGAATACAATCAAATGCGTATTCATATCGCCTCAGCAATCAAAGAAATGAACAAGATGGAGAATGCGATAGGCAACGAGAATAAGATTATATCGAGCCTTGCTAAGGTACGGGGAAAAATAAAGAAATATAAGAAAAAGACCAACGATCGCCTGGATAAACTGATTAGGCGAGGTGAGATTGATCCCTACACTGCAACCTCTATCCTGAATGATCGTACCTTTACCATAGATGCGGTGAAAGGTTTACTGGACGTTGGTAAGATTCTGTACTCTACTCGAGATATGGAACTTGAAAATATGGAAGAAATGTTATCATTGGGCGACAAACAACTCAATGGTGAGATTGGTACAGTAGGATGAAAACAGTAAAAAACACAATTCCTTTTCTGGAGCCTGATTAATATGAAAACTACGATGCACACACTGATTCAAGTAATCGCCCTGTTCTTTATTTTGCTGATGGGCACAGCTAATGCACAGCAGACATCGTCTGAATCCAAGGCCGGGGCAGGTGCCACTGTACTGGAACCTGCACAGGATTCCAGTGCGGACAAACTGTATGGTTCCACCACGAAACTGTTGCGCGATACAGTTGGAAAGGTGGATTCTTTTTTCGCGGATAACGACTATTCCACCTTTCAAGAAAATACTTCACGTTTGCGCCTGCGTTTGGATACCAGCTGGGTTCAGGATCATGGCTGGGATATAAAACCCAAGGTCAAATTCCATCTTGTGTTTCCCGGACTGGATGGACGCATTCGATTTGTAATGAATGAGGACGATGACTCCGACAGCGAAGCGGGAGCCGCGGGAGATGAAAAGGATAATGACGCGGCACTGCGCTGGGTAGGCCACCAGGGCAAAAACACATCTCTGTCCTTTGATCTGGGACTAAGAGTAAAGAGCAGCAACCTCGATCCCTTTTTACGGATGAACTCGGCCATTAGATACGGCATCAGTAAAAACTGGTACGGCCAGACTTCCAACCGACTCTTTTATTACTCAAAAACCAGCTGGCGAGACGATTTTCGCCAGAGCTTCAATCGTAAGGTCAGTGATGATATGTTGTTTCGCTCTCGCTCACGTATTCAGTATTTTGATGAAAACGACTTTAATCCATATTTAGAACAGAAATTTACTCTGTTTCAGACGTTGAATAAAAAATCTGCAATAGCCTATGAGGCCCTGTGGAGGCTACAGGATATGGAAGATTCACTGTTTGATGAAGACGAAATCAAAGGCGAATTGCAAGACAATTACCAAAGTGTGCAGTTGAGACTGCGCTATCGCCGCAATGTCTGGCGCGACTGGCTGTATATAGAACTCTGG
>DAOVUU010000031.1 GCA_030632405.1 Desulfobulbaceae bacterium
GGACGCTCTCTACGGAGGGGAAATGTCCGCTCATCATTATTTTCGTGATTTTGGCTATTGTGACTCCGGAATGATCCCATGGCTGTTGATCGCCTCACTTTTAAGTAAGAGCGGGGTAAAGCTCTCAGAACTGGTTGCCGACAGGATTGCAGCATTCCCTGTGTCGGGTGAGATAAATAATCGGGTTGGAGATCCGGATGCTGTTATTGCCAGAATAGAAAAAGAGTATGGCGGAGGGAGTAAAGATTATACCGATGGTGTGAGCATTGCTTTCCCTGAATTTCGATTTAATATTCGTAAATCAAATACGGAACCGCTGCTGCGTCTCAATGTTGAAAGCAGGGGTGATGCGCAATTAATGAGGGAAAAGACAGAGGAAATACTCGGATTAATCAAATAAGAGGCTTAATATGAAAAAAATCCAACCAGTGATATTGGCGGGTGGCACAGGTTCCCGGTTGTGGCCGTTGTCCCGGGAGCTCTATCCCAAACAGCTGCTGCAGTTAACCAACGATACTTCTCTTTTACAGACGACCCTGCTGCGGGTCGGGCAGCTGCCCGGTGTGCTGCCGCCGATTGTAGTTGTTGGTGAGGAACATAGATTTATTACCAGAACACAGATAGATGATCTTGGCATTTTCGACGACTACTCTATTCTTCTGGAACCTATGGGCAGAAATACGGCACCGGCAATTTGTGCAGCCGCTGAGTATTGCGGGGATCTGGAAGAAGAGACCATTCTCCTGGTTTTGCCGGCTGATCATATCATTTTGCATGGGGAAAAATTTACAGATGCCGTTATGCAGGCAGCCAATCTTGCAGCCGATGGATTTGTTGTCACCTTCGGTATACAGCCCACAAGTGCTGAAACAGGGTATGGATATATTGAGCGTGGGGAAGGATTCCGGGTTGCCTCGTTCAAGGAAAAACCCGACCTCGAACTGGCCCGGAAATATTTGAGTGATAAAAAGTATTTCTGGAATAGCGGGATGTTTTCATTTTCCATTAAAACCTTTAAGGCCGAGATGCAGGTTCATTCCCCTGAAATGGCGGCAAGTATGGCCGATGCGGTAGAGAAAGGTGATGCAGACGGCCGTTTTTTTCGATTGGAAAAGTCGGCAATGTTGACCTGTCCCAGTGACTCGATTGATTATGCTTTGATGGAAAAAACGGCTAATGCGGCAATGGTCACTGCCGATCTGGGCTGGAGTGATATCGGCTCGTGGCGGGCATTGTGGGAGGTTCTGGAAAAAGATACGGCAGGAAATGCTGTGCGGGGAGATGTTATCCTGGAAGATACCAGCAATTGTCTGGTGAGAGCGGGAGAGAAGCTGGTAGTAACAGTTGGCATGGAAGATACTCTTGTCGTTGAGACTGCCGACGCGGTACTTGTTGCTCCTCTGTCCAAATCACAGGATGTGAAGAAGGTGGTTACCCGGCTGAAAAAGGAAAACCGGAAAGAGTTCAGCCTGCATCGTACGGTCTATAGACCATGGGGAAGCTATTCAGTGCTGGAAGAACATCCGCGTTTTCAGATCAAGAGAATTTCGGTAAACCCCGGGGCTAAATTGTCCCTGCAGATGCATCATCACCGTCATGAACATTGGGTGGTGGTAGCCGGTACTGCCAAGGTGACAAATGGGGATGAAGAGTTTTTGCTCTATGAAAACCAGTCTACATATATCCCTGCCGGAACTATGCATCGATTGGAAAATCCGGGTGTGATCTCTTTAGAACTCATTGAAGTGCAGAATGGCAGTTACCTCGGGGAGGATGATATCGTTCGGTTTGAAGATGTCTATGGACGGAAGGAACAGGGGTAAATCGGCGATTCACTGGTTTTCCAGTTCGGTTTTTCTCTGCCGGAAAGCCTCTACATATTTGGCAAATATCCGTCTGCCGTCTTTTGAGATTTTAAGAAAACCAACCCCAGAAATAAACCGGCCGTTATGGGGGGCTGTATGGGTTGTTTTCCCCTCCAGGTCTACCAGATCATCCTCCAGCCCCACAGTTATAAGGAGTCTGGTATCTACTTTGAGAGGGGAAGTCGTTTCCAGCTTTATACCGTCAATACTTACATCTATAGTTCTCCCCATGGAATAATCACCTGTGTTTCCGTTTTCGTCGAGGGTAACGTAGTCAAGGAGATGCAGTGCATCATAGCGGATGAATCTTCTCTGTTCTGTCTGTTTCATAGTATTTCCTGTTTATTTACTTAATTGATGGCGTTGTAAAAAGTCTAAGGCGGGCGATGCCCGCAATTCAGGTTAATTAGGCTGTAGGCTGAAGGCTGTTAGGAAAAGCAAAAGACGGAGTGAAAACCTCCCCTAATAGCCTTCAGCCTAAACAACCTGTTGATTTAACATAATGAACTTAAGACAATATCCTTGTTTTTTATGACAGAAACAGGGGAATAAGGTACTAAGTATCACTTTATCCTCGATGCCTCGGGAAAAAGCCGATGAATCGCTTCCCGCTCCGCCTTTACTATTCCCCGTTCCGTAATAAGTCCGGTAATCAACCGTGCCGGGGTAACATCAAAACTGTAGTTTACAGCTCTGGTTCCTTCTGCAGCTAATCCAACTGTCGTAATATCACCTTTGGCATCGAGACCCGAGATAGTTGTGATTTCTTCCCCTGATCTCTGTTCTATCGGAATTTGCATCCCATTGTCAAGGGTCCAGTCGAAGGTTGATGACGGGAGCGCCACGTAAAATGGAATATTATTGTCATGTGCGGCCAGTGCCTTCAGGTAGGTTCCGATCTTATTTGCGACATCACCGGTATGGGTTGTTCGGTCTGTACCGACAATAACAAGGTCAACCATGCCGTGTTGCATGAGGTGACCGCCGGCATTGTCAGTGATGAGGGTGTTGGCAATGTTCTCCTGCTGGAGCTCCCAGGCGGTGAGTTTGGCACCCTGATTCCAGGGTCGCGTTTCGTCAACCCATACATGGACGTCTATCCCCGCATCCCGTGCCGCATAGATCGGTGCGGTGGCACTGCCATAGTCCACAAACGCCAGCCATCCCGCATTGCAATGGGTGAGAATATTAACGGAGCGGCCATTTTTTTCTGCGCTGATCTTTTTGATAATCTTAAGGCCATGCGTGCCGAGTTTTTTACAAAACGATGCATCTTCATCCGCTATGATGCAGGCAGTTGAGAAGGCAATGTGTCTTTTTTCTGCAGGTGTGTCTGCCTCTGCCATATCTGACGATACCCGGTCGATTGCCCACTTCAGGTTTCTGGCCGTCGGCCTGCTGTTGTTGAGTCTGGTACCGGCTTCTTTCATGAAATCAGCAAAGCCATTATCCGGTGCCTGCAGAGATGCGAGATA
This sequence comes from Desulfobulbaceae bacterium, assembly GCA_030632405.1. Lineage (GTDB taxonomy): Bacteria > Desulfobacterota > Desulfobulbia > Desulfobulbales > Desulfocapsaceae > Desulfomarina. The sequence goes on from DAOVUU010000031.1 coordinate 3,341, forward strand.
CATTCCGAATCCCGCTGTGGCTCCAATGAGGCCGGCACCGCGAACATGCATATCCTTGATGGCAGCAACAGTTTGCTCAACACTGCTGAGCCGTTCCGTCACAAAATCATGGGGGAGTCTGCGCTGGTCTATAATGCAGATAGTCTGGTCATCTCGTGGGTCCGGCCAGATAGTTCTATACCGGTTTCCATTTACATTCATAATATTCCGTGATTGTTGGCGAAAGTACAAACTTTCCTGCTGAACCAGTGCAATAATCATACACGCTTAGGTTGAAAATGTAAATGTGTACAGGTGATAAAGGCGGTTGGAAAAAATTGTGAATCATTTTGAGTTTCGTAAGATATAATGTACAAAAATGTGTTAAATATGGATCAGCGGAATAAGATTTTTAATAAAAAAAGGCTAAGATGCGGTGCAGTCGATGATTGAGAAATTTCGTGAAGAAAAGGCGGGGCTGGAAGAGATGTGGCGGAAAGGAAAGGCCGGGATTGACCCGCTTCGTCTGTACAGCGACCTTGTGGACAGGTTTCTTGTTGATCGTTTTCAAGAGATTGCTGCGGAAGATGAAGATACGTCTGTTACACTTGTGGCCCTGGGTGGTTACGGTCGGCAGGAGCTTTTCCCCCGTTCGGATATTGACCTGATGATTCTCTATCATCCTGAATATAAAGGAGTCAGCAAAGTCGCAGATGGTATTCTCTACCCTCTGTGGGACACTGGCCTTGAGGTGGGTCACGGTGTGCGGAGTGTAGAAGAGTCTGTAGACCAGGCACGGGAGGATTATTTTTTTCGAGTAGCACTGCTGGATGCCCGTCTGATATGCGGCTCCCTGGATTTGTTTGAAGAGTTGCAGGATACGTACTGGAATCGATTTGTTGACGGGCGCCGAGAAGAATTTGTGGTTGAGATGAAAGTTCACCGTAATGCCCGCCGGGAACGGTTCGGTACCCATAGCTATCTCCTTGAGCCTAATATTAAAGAGGGCCGGGGGGGGATGCGGGACATTCAGGCCATGTTCTGGACGGCGCGGGTTGTATTTGGTTTGAGTGGACTGGAGGATATGTGCAGTGCCGGCCTGCTGCTTGAAGAGGAGAAAAAAGATTTCATTGCGGGCATGGAAATGCTGGTTCGTATTCGAAACTATCTGCATTGCCTCAGTAAGCGAAAAAATGATCAGCTCTATTTTGAACAGCAGGAGGATGCGGCAGAGGCACTGGGCTATAGTGCTGAAAATGGTGTGCTTGCCGTGGAAAGTTTTATGCGCGAGGTGTATGGTAGTCTGCAGAATATTGCTGTTATCACTGATCTTTTTTTTGATCATGTTGATGAGGTGCTTGGCCTTGTAAGCCGGGATGGCGTGGAGAATGTGGACAAGGTCGTTGAAAAAGGGGTTGAGATCCTCAAGGAAAAAGTTCATCTTGCAGCTCAAATTGATCAGCTGCAGGAGAAGCCGCATACTCTTGTTCGCCTGTTTCTTGTAATGGCCCGAACCGGACTTTCCCTGCATTACAGAACTCGGAAAATACTTCCTGGATACCTTTACCTCATAGATAATAAAGTACGCGCTTCTCCCAGGCTTGCAAAATCCTTTTTCAGTATTTTGCTGGAGGCGCAGGATGTTTTTTCAGTACTGGAGACGATGCTCGAAACCGGACTGCTGCCCGCGTGTATCCCTGAATTTTCGCGCATTATTACACTCGCCCAATATGATGTGTACCATATCTATACCGTGGATCGTCACTCGCTTCAGACTGTGGCGGAGGTGACCCGGCTGACAGGTGAGATGGAGAGGAGTTTTGGCAATGTGAAATCGCTGAAGGTTCTCTATCTTGGAGCTCTTCTGCATGATATTGGTAAGGGGGCGGGGCGGGATCATTCTATCGAAGGAGCCAAGATAGCTGTTGTTGCAGGGAGGCGGCTTGGCTTAAGTGAGGTGGAATGTGAGTCTCTTGATTTTCTTGTCAGGCTGCATCTCTTTATTCCTGAAAACGCACTGCGAAGAGATTTAAATGATGTTCTTTTTATCAAGAGATGTGCTGAAACTATCGGAGATATAGATCGGTTGTCAATGCTGTACATTCTCTCCGTGGCTGATTCAAAAGCCACCGGGCCGTCTGCCTGGAGCGAATGGAAGGCAGCTCTGATGGAAGAACTCTATTTAAAGATATACTCGCATCTTGATCATGGTGGAGCCGTGGATGGTGCAGAGTTTGAAGAGCATGTTGAGCAGGGAGTTGAGTGGCTGCGGGAACAGGTTGGTGAGTTGCTTGAGGGAGAGCAAAATATAAGGGTCGATGTGGCCACACTTTCTCCAGATTATATGCTTTCCTTTGCACCTGATGCCATCGTCCGGCATATACTGAGCCATCGGGATAATTATCAACTTCTGCGGCAAAAGTCGCTGCTCAGGGTTGATGAAAGTGATGATTGTTGGTCTTTGCTGCTCATGGCCTCTGATCGCCCTGGATTGCTGGCAAAAATTTGCGGGGTGATGGCACTGAATAATCTCTATGTGGTCAGGGCGCAGATTTTTACCTGGGAAGACGGTACTGTTGTTGATGTGATTGACGTGAGGCCCACGGATGGATTGACTTTTACTGAAAAAGACTGGCAGGGTCTGGGTGGTGATCTGGACAAGGCTATTTGCCACAGGTTGGGGCTCGGTCACCGGCTATACAAAAAATTATCTTCTACATATGATCAGAGGCGGGAAATCGCAGGAGAGGTGGCAACCAAAGTAGTGATTGATAATAAAAGTTCAGATGCGTATTCGGTAATTGAGGTCTATTCGGCTGACGAACCGGGGCAACTTTATCGTATTACCCAGATGCTGGCTGACTTTGGTATGAATATTCATAAGGCCTATATTGCCACAGAAGTTGGACAACTTATTGATATATTTTATTTAGTTGATGGCCAGGGTGAGAAGCTGGTCGACGAGGAACTCCAGCAGGAAGTCACTCAGGGGCTGCTCTATTCTGTGGATCACTCTGTAGGTTAGGCAGTAAGCAAAAATGACAAACATGTAATAAAAATCCATTTGTCTGTTGCATAAAATTTCAAAATTGTTATCTTGGGGGAAGTTGGGTTGAGGCGTGTGAAATTAACAACGGGAAAATTTGGTTTGACTGAAAAGGAGACTGTGTAAAATGACAAGAGAAGAAATATTGAAAATAATTGAAGAAGAAAATATCAGATTTTTTCGCCTTCAATTTGTAGATATTCTTGGTTTTATGAAAAATGTTGCTATTCCCAGGAGCCAGATAGGTAAAGCTCTGGATGGTGATATGATGTTTGATGGTTCGTCGATTGACGGCTTTGTGCGCATTGATGAATCTGATATGTATCTTAAGCCGGACTATAATACTTTTACGGTTCTCCCCTGGAGAAATAAGGATGGCGTAGCTGCTGCACGTATAATCTGCGATGTGTATAAGGCAGATGGGACGCCTTTTTCGGGGTGCCCGCGGGTCAATCTAAAGCGCGTTTTAGCTGAGGCAAAAGAGTTGGGATACACTATGAATGTCGGGACCGAGGCTGAGTTTTTTCTCTTTGAAAAGGCTGCTGACGGTACACCTACTACAATTACCAATGATGTCGCAGGGTATTTTTCACTTGATCCTGACGATATGGCCAACGATTGTCGCCGTGAGATTATCGAGGTGCTTGAACTGATGGGATTTGAGATTGAAGCATCCCATCATGAGGTTGCGGAAGGACAGCATGAGATTAATTTTAAATATTCAGATGCACTCGAAGCGGCAGATAATACAGTAACTTTCAAATGGGTAGTAAAATCAATTGCGTCTAAATACAATTTACACGCCACCTTTATGCCTAAACCTATTTTTGGTGTTAATGGATCGGGGATGCATACCAATCAGTCTCTCTTTAATCTTGATGGTACCAATGCGTTTTTTAATGAGAGTGATGGCTTGCAACTTTCAAAGGTGGCTTATTCGTATATTGCCGGATGCTTGAAAAATGCCCGTGGTTTTGCTGCGGTTACAAATCCACTGGTTAACTCATATAAAAGACTTGTCCCTGGATATGAAGCACCTGTCTATGCGGCATGGTCTGCTTCAAACCGCTCAGCTCTGATCCGAATTCCTGCTGCCCGCGGTCTATCCACACGTACGGAAATTCGTTGTCCCGATCCAGCCGCTAATCCGTATCTGGCACTTGCCATGATGCTGGCCTCCGGCCTTGACGGTGTGACGAATAATCTTACGCCACCTCCCGAGGTTGCAAGGGATATTTTTAAAATGACTGCGGCTGAAATGGAAGAAGAGGGTATAAGTGTTATGCCTGGAAATCTGATGGAGGCCATTGAAGAATTGAAGGCTAGTCCGATTGCTAAAGATACCCTTGGAGAGCATATTTTCGAGAAATATATCATAGCAAAAGAAAGAGAATGGGATAGTTTTAGAACTGCAGTAACTGACTGGGAACTTAAAGAGTATCTCACAGCCTACTGATCAGTTCTTATCTCAAAATAAGAGGTGCAGTTTACCCGCATGCCTTTGTAAGGTATGCGGGTTTTTCGTTTCAGTCGTTTACAGCAACAATTCTTGCCAATTTTTTTATTTCTCAGTAGTGTCTATTATTGCATTTTTCTGCTCCGTTGTTGAATAGTTGTTAACTTTATGTATTTGGTTATTTGAAATGGACTGGCTTAAAAAAAAGAAAGCGAAAGTTATAGCTGGAGTTTTGCCGACCCTTATGCGTGAACGGGGATGGGAAAAGCAACTTGATCTTCATTCCATCTTCCCGCGCTGGCCTGAACTTGCAGGCAAAGAGGTAAGCGACCATGCCCAGCCGCTGAAGATTGTCCGCGGTACTCTGTGGCTGGAGGTTGAAAACTCTTCCTGGTTACAGCACCTGCAATATCAGAAATTTGAGTTGTTGGATATTCTCAACCAGTCCCTTCGGATGAGCAGACTTTCTGATATTAAAATGGTTTTGCCAGTTAAGAAAAAGGAGAGCGGGCAGAGACCTGGTCGTTCTGTGAGTTTTGTCAGCCCGGATGAGAAAAAAATTGCAGCTTTTGAGCAGCAGTTAAGCTGTATTGCGGATGAAAAGTGCAGGGAAGCGCTGATGCAGTTCTGGTATCTGTCACAGGCATGCAAGGTTGATGAACAATAAATAAAGAGGCTGCAGGCTGGCAGCCTGACCCCCCCAAAACAATTAAAACAATGTTACACAAAAATATTCTGAGTGTCATAGGTCATACTCCGCTCGTACGCATTAATCGTCTCTTTCAGAGTGATACCGTTGAAATGTACGGTAAGCTCGAGTCGTCTAATCCCGGTGGTTCCGTTAAAGAGAGAATTTCCCTTTCCATGATAGAGGCGGGGGAGGCTGGCGGAGAGTTGACAGCGGACAAAATTGTACTCGAAGCTACCAGTGGGAATACGGGTATCGGCCTGGCAATGGTCTGTGCAGCGAAGGGATATCGCTGTGTTCTGGTAATGCCTGAATCTGCATCTGTGGAACGGCGGAAAATTATGCAGGCCTATGGCGCTGAAATTCTTCTAACCCCGGCCAAAAGGTCGACCGATGGGGCGATAGAGAAAGCGTATGCCATGGCCAGGGAGTTTCCTGACAGGTATTTTCTTACCGATCAGTTTAATAATAAGGCAAACTGGCGAGCACATTACGATAAGACTTCGCCTGAGATATGGGAGCAGACCGAAGGAAGGGTAACCCATTTGGTGGCCACCCTGGGCACTTCGGGGACAGTTATGGGGCTCTGTGCCTGGTTTAATGAATTTCAGCCCCATGTGAAAATTATTGCAGTGGAGCCCCATCTGGGACATAAAATCCAGGGACTTAAAAACATGAAGGAGTCGTATAAACCTGAAATATTTGATAAAAAAATCCCGGATGTAGTGGTGTCAATTGATGATGAACCTGCTTTCTCAATGGCTAGAAGTCTTGCAAGTCAGGAAGGTATATTAGTGGGGATGAGCAGCGGCGCGGCAATGTCAGCTGCAATCAATTACAGTGAAAAAATGGAGAGCGGCCTGGTGGTTGTCATGTTCCCTGATGGTGGGGAACGTTACTTGAGTACACCGCTTTTTATTCCTTCAAAAAAGAAAGAGAAGAAGAATCAGCTCTTTTTTTACAACACCATGAGCAAGAAAAAGGAGTTGTTTGTTCCTCAGCAGGAGGGGCGGGTAACTTTCTATTCCTGCGGGCCGACTGCATATGAGTCTGCCGATTTACAGATTTGTCGCAGGTTTATTGTTTCTGACCTTATTACACGTGCTATAGAGGCTAAGGGATATCAGGTCGATTCATATATGAATTTCACCGATATTGATGACAGGACAATTGCAGGTGCTGAAAAGGCAGGTCAGCCGCTGGCGGAGTTTACTCAGGGATATATTGACAGTTTCATTGAAGATATTGATTCCCTTGGTGTCAAGCGGGCAAAGGTATATCCGAAAGCGTCTGAATATATACCCGATATGATTGAAATGTCCCACGAGCTTATGCATAAGGGATTTGCCTATGAAAAGCATGGGTCTATCTATTTTGATATCTCAAAGTTTAAAAAATATGGCAGACTTTCCGGTATTGACCTGGGAAAAATCCAGCTTGGAAAGACTGTTGATCTGGACAACTATGAAAAAGACAATCCCCGGGATTTTACTCTGCTGAAGCGGTCGACTCTTGGAGAGTTGAAGAAGGGGATTTTCTACGAGACCGACTGGGATAGTGTGAGCGGCTTCTTTCATGGGCTGTTTGCTGCCATGGCCACCAGGAACATCGGACCCACAATGGATATCCATACCTCCAGCAGGGATCTCATCTTCCCGCATCATGAGAATGAAATTGCGGTTGCTGAAGCCTTGACAGGCAAGCCTCTGGCCAACTACTGGCTTCACTCCGAGCTGGTTGTGGTCGATTCCAGGAAGATGTCCAGAGAGGCGGAAAACAGGATCACCCTTAAAGATCTGATTAGCAGGGGCTATACTGCTCGTGAAGTGAGGTTTATGCTTCTCTCTGTGCATTATAGAAAACCGTTGAATTTTTCCTATAAAAGGCTGGAGAGTGTACGCACTGCACTCAGGCGACTGGATGAGTTCACCTGCAAGTTGAATTGTCTACCTCCGGGGATACCGCATCCAGAAGTGGCGGTCTTCGTATCAACCATGGAAAAGCAGTTTTTTGAGGCTATGGATGATGATCTCAATGTTTCTAAGGGAATGAGCGGGGTATACAATTTTATCCGGAAAGTGAATCCTATCCTTCATGTGAATCACCTCGATAAGGATCAAAAATCTTATATCCTGGAAAGTTTAAATAAAATTAACCGGGTGCTCAATATTTTCCGATTGAGTGGGTGCCCACTCGCGCCTGATGTTAATGACCTTATCAAACGCCGGGAAGAGGCCAGATTGAACATGGACTGGCAGGCCGCTGATGCAGCCCGGAGTGAGTTGGCGAGAAAGGGGATAACTGTGATAGACACGGAAAATGGAACCATATGGAGACGAACCCGGGAGGGCGAGTAGGGTTCCCGGGGTTGCCATGCAAATGGAGTTGCATTTTGCTTAACTTTGGTTATAGTGTCGACCGTGATTGTGAAATACTTCCAGGGAGCAGGAAGAGTAGGTTACCTGGATATATTGCATATTAAAGCGGTTAATCAAAATAATGAATAAGAGTGCGCTCGTAGCTCAGCTGGATAGAGCAACGGACTTCTAATCCGTAGGTCGCAGGTTCGAATCCTGCCGGGCGTACCAATAAAAACAAGCCTTTAACTCAAATAGAGCTAAGGGCTTTTTCGTTTGGTCAGTAGTATGTCAGTAATCTCGTTGCCTTTTTTTTACCCATTATATCTTTTGCAGTCCCCTTTTAGTCATACTATGACTTTTAGTTAATATGTAAACTGGCGACTGCTTTTGTGAGGGCCAATGGGGAGGGAAGGGTATTCCCCCAAGTAAGTCCCCTTCCTTTTTCTCAAATGTGAAATATCCAGCAGGGCGTATCGCTTGACATATAGCGCGGTACGTTATACGGTGTGGATTATGATCAAGAGTTATAAAAATTCCAAAACCGAACGGGTTCACCTTGCCGGTACTCCTAAGGGTTTTAAAGGGTTGGATGGTGCAA
>DAOVUU010000403.1 GCA_030632405.1 Desulfobulbaceae bacterium
AGCATCGGGTGAAGCGGGTGGCTGAAACCAAGCTTTGTCAATACTTCATATAGATTTTCAATCATACATGTCTCCTTTTATGCAAATTGATGGGGAATCAGAAGAACCAGCAACTACGATGATAAAGATGGTACAAATTTGATCTAATAATAATCATTATCATAAGGATTGTATGTTTTTTATGTTTGCTGCTACAAAAAATAATTTTAAACCCACCAAAGACTGTTGATGGCGACGTAAAAACTCAAAATTTCAGATGGCTAAGTCAAAAAGTTCGATATACGAGGCGTAGTGTTTTTATCAGGCCCTCAGCTATGCATGTGGTATGCTGAGGTTCTGATAAAAACCTACAACGAAGGAGATCGGACTTTTTACGACGCCATAACTATTGATAATTGTCGTTCATTGCCAGATAGAGAGCTGTAAGAAGTTGATCTCTGTTATTCTTTTGTTGATTGAGCATGATAACAAAAGGAAGGGTCCTGTTGTGATGATCTAAAAAACCGGCATAACAGAACACATCACTGAGAGTACCGCTTTTTATAAGAATTTTTCCCCTGCGGTTCAAAAGATCTGCATAGGGGCTGAAACGTTTCACCGCCTTTAGGAGTCCAGCAGGAGAAATTCTGTTTTTTCTTGAAATCCCGGATCCTTCCACCATGTAAAATTCTTTCGTGGATAGGCGTAGTCTGTCTTTTGCATACGCATTGAAACGGCGGCGAGCCTTATCCCAGCTTGCGGGAAATCCGTATGAATCAGCTCCGCAGGCCAGAAAAAGCTGATTTGCTATGTAATTGTTGGAGTATTGGAGACAGGATCGTACAATCTCTCGTAAGTTTTTCTCAGATCGGTGGATATAGATCGCAGGAAGGTGGGCCGGAGTGCGTGCGGCATGAAATCCGTTCTGAATTGTGATACCCGCACTGTTGAAAAGTGCGGTGATAAGCTCCCCTGTATACCGGAGAGAAGGGGAGAGGGTTTTCTGTTTTTGCAGGATATTGATATTAATACGGTGTGCACCGGGAGGAAGGTTCTTGCCGGTTTCATACATTACAGGGATTTCCGGAGTCTGAGCTTCCCCTGATGTTATGGTGCCACCGGCAGATACGAAAATGGGCACACTATTAAAGTTGACAGCCAGTGCACCGTTTGGAGCATCGAATGGGTTGGAGGTGTGACCTGCACCATCAGCTGAGAAAATGGCCGGGTAGGAAGTCTCATCAAGGCGTATGGCTAAGATCTGTCTTACTCCCCGGTTATACAGTTCCTCTGCAATAGTCCGGATAACTTCAGAGGTGAGGAAAGGATCACCAAATCCTTTTATATAGAGGTTTTGCTGATCATCAAGGAAAAAATGAGTTTCAAAGCGGTATTCTTCACCCAGAATTTCAAGGGCTGCCAGACAGGTGAAAATCTTAAGAGTTGAGGCTGGAATGAAGAGTTCTTTTTCTCTGTGTCGAAGGTTCTTAGAGCCATCGTTGACTATGAAACCGCCATTATCAATGAGGTGTGGGAAATGTTTATCTGTCTGAGCAAAAGAGATAGAAAGACTCGGAAGCCAGATTAGACAGCCGAGTAACAGGAGGAGCAATGTTTTTGTGCAGCAATTCAGGAATCGCTGCACCGGATATCTGTTCTGAACTAATTTACATTTCACACGAGCTATCCATAGCAGACCAGCCAGTTTTTAGAATGGAAGTTCGCAGCGCGGTATCCTCATTTATCTGCATAATGTGGAGGAGGGTCTCGACCGGTTTTATTCCGGGCATACTGCTGACATTTATGGTTTCAAGTTCAATGGTATTGGGTTCAGTACAGCGTATTGTTTTAATAAGAGGGCGTATATCAAGGGATTTTACTTTTCCTTTGCGAATCCTCTTGATTATAAAAGATTCACTTTGTGAAAATATACTCAGTTGTTCGATTTCCTGGTCTGTTAGAGATCTATCCAGGGTCAGAGTATAGGATATAAGAATTCTCTGCGGGATTTTTCCTGGATGTTTTCTGATTAAAGTTACACTTAACCCCGGCGGCAGTTTAGCGTTGAGTCTCTGTGCTGTTTCATCGGTGTGTGACAGTGGTTTCGGCAGATCCATGATGAAAAATTCAGCGAGGCTCTCAGTTCCTACTGCGAGAGCAGGACCAAAAGATACCTTGGGTGAGGGGTTGAATCCTTGACTGTAATGCGTTTTTATTTCTGCACGCCGTAATGCCCTGAAGAAAACCTGTAGTATCTCCAGATGCCCCAGAAAACAAATTTTTCCAGTCCGTGAATAGTGCACAATATATCTGTTGTGATGTTCACTTTGTTTCAGGGCTTCTTTGGTATTTTCATTCGATATAATTGTCGGATCTATACCTTTTCTCAAGCGGTTGTGTACAATTGGAAAAAGGGTCTCAAAATCACAGAGCCCGCATTTTTGACATGCATGATATCTGCAGTCAGGGGTGTAAATTTCTGATTTGGCCTTTTCCAGCTCCTCCTTTAGAAACTGGGTATCAACACCGGTTTGCAGATGATGCCATGGCAGGATTTCATTGATTTGCCGTGCCCGCAGATAACTGTCCAGATCAATATCGCATTTTTTTGCTGCCTGTTGCCAGAGATCAAGGTTGAAATGTTCCGTCCAGCCATCGAACCGGGCCCCATCTGTCCAGGCTGTTGATATAAGTTTTGCGAGGCGTCTGTCTCCACGGGAAAATACACCTTCGAGATAACTGGTCCTGGGGTTGTGATATTTAAGATTGACCCCTTTTCGTGGCATTTCGGTTCGCAGCTTTTTGAAATAACCGGCACTCTCTTCCTGGCTGAGCTGTTGTTCCCATTGGAAAGGGGTATGGGGTTTAGGG
>DAOVUU010000395.1 GCA_030632405.1 Desulfobulbaceae bacterium
ACCAGCCTGCTCACCAGTACATTTTTAACGGAAGGAATCGATATAATATCAAATTCAAAACCGTGCTTCGTTAACTTTACAGAAGAATTGCTCACAAAAAACACTCCCGCCTCCTTCTCCAAAAAAACTCTTGTTATAGAAATTTTAGAAGATGTAAAACCCACAAAAGAAGTTTTATCTGTCTGCCGAAATCTCTCCAAAGAAGGCTACAAGATTGCCCTTGACGATTTTGTTTACGACAGAAGCCTGGAACCATTAATAGAAATTGCGGATATTATTAAGATTGATTTCAGGTTGACTCCTATCGACACCATCCATCAAACCCTGCGAAGACTCGCAAGACATAAGGTCAAATTACTGGCAGAAAAAATTGAAACACATTACGAATTTGAAAAAGCCGCCAAACTCGGGTTTTCTTATTTCCAGGGTTTTTTCTTCAACAAGCCTGAAAAAATCCTGATAAAGGAAATTGCTGTAAATAAGATCACTCTGTATAATCTCCTTGCTGAGATAACCCAGGCGACAACAACCATTGAGAAGCTCTATGAAATTATCTCTCAAGATGTGTCCATCAGCTATAAACTTCTCCGCTTTATTAATTCTGCGTATTTCTATCGCCTGCAGGAAGTAAAGACTGTAAAGCATGCCATAGCCTATCTGGGCAAAGAGGAACTGAGACGATTCATGCTTCTGATGGTTGTATCGGAACTTGCTACAGAAAAGCCAAATGAACTTGTGAGGCTGTCCCTGGTTCGCGCCAAATTCTGCGAACAGCTGGCGCTTCAGAGCCAATTCAGGGAATCTTCTTCGGAATTGTTCCTTACAGGGCTATTTTCTTTGATCGACTCAATGCTCGATACAAAAATGGATCTCATCATGGACAAACTCCCCATCGCAGATGAGATAAAAGAAGTTTTATGCTCCCAGACAGGAGACTTTGTACCTTTTTTAAAGGCCATAGTTGCCTATGAAAAAGCGGATATCGCTAACTACGTTAATGCCGTAAACCAGATTAATGTCGATGCAAAACTCATTCCAGACATATATCTGGAATCCTTACGGTACGCCAACGCTTTGACATAACCCATCCCCCCATTGCCACACCTCTGAGAATGTTATAATGCAATCACAACCAATATTCCTGCGCCCGGAAACTATTCTGTATATATATTATATTGAAGGTATCGTCCCTCCTGATGCCCAGATCCCTGCAGAAAATTTTGTCGGTAACTGGATTGAAGATGATTTTTCTTTTCTCTTTTTCAGAAAACCGGCAAAAAACGACGTCGCCACACTGCTCTCAAATTATCCAAACCTGCTGCTGCTGGACGAATATAAAATGAGTTATGAACAGTGGCAGGGAGGTACCGTTGAGCCCGTACGCCTTGGTCGCTTCCTTCTCAATCCCCCCTGGATAAAAGCATCTCCCCAACGCAACGAAATTGAACTCACTCTTGATTCAGGGGTCGTTTTCGGGAACGGTATGCACCCAACGACCCAGGCATGTCTGGAAGCTATAGAAACAGCCTGTGCGGGAAGAAAAGTTCAGACCATGCTGGACCTTGGATCGGGTACGGGGGTTCTTTCCCTGGCCGCAGCAAAGCTGGGATGCAACAGAATATTATCTGTAGATTACAACTTCCTCGCCAGCCAGACGACACGAACCAACGTACTTTTGAATGACCTGGAGGATCAAATACTCGTTATTAATGGAAAAGCAGAAGAGCACACATGCGTTGCCACTGACCTCCTGGTCGCCAACATCCACTACGATGTTATGAAAGATCTGATTCGAACAGAAGGTTTTCTCAAACAGAAATGGTTTGTACTCTCAGGCCTGTTACGCAGCGAAACAGAAAAAATCTCTGCTTTTCTTTCAACTCAACCGGTACATATTCTCAAACGATGGAACCACGACAATATCTGGAATACAATCCTCGGTATAACACAAGGTTGATGGCGTCGTAAAAACTCTTCATTTACTTAGCCATCCAAATTTTTACTTTTTACGAGTTTATAAAGGTTGAGTAAGCTATTTTTCATCCTATTTCAGTTGCTGAAGCGCTTCAATCCGCTTTTCAAGTGGAGGATGGCTTCTGAAAAAGCTGGCCATGCCACCAGCTTTCGGCCTGATACCAAATGCGGCAACCTGATCGGGAAGATGAGAAGGTTCGTGGTGAGCCTGCAGACGGCGAAGAGCTCCTACCATTTTTTCACTGCTGGTCAGATAGGCTGCTCCTCTATCGGCAGTAAATTCACGTTTTCTTGAAAACCACATGACGATAAGAGAAGCAAAGAGCCCAAGTACTAGTTCCAATACAATGGTAACCGCCATATATCCCATAAATCCAAGCCCGCCACCTTCTTCATCACTGCTCAATACATTGTTCAAAATGTTTGCAATAATACGGGAAAAGAAAATCACAAAGGTGTTCAAAACCCCTTGAATAAGGGACAGAGTCACCATATCTCCGCCGGCAACATGGGAAATTTCATGGGCAAGTACCGCCTCCACCTCATCCCGGGACATATTTTGCAATAGACCAGTACTGACAGCAACCAGAGCATTGTTTTTTTTCATACCGGTAGCAAAGGCATTCATATCGGGAGAATCATAGACCGCTACTTCGGGCATGCCTATCTCAGCCTTTTCCGCCATTCTTTTTACGGTGTCAAGCAGCCACTTCTCGGTGCCATTTGCCGGCTGATCAATCACCCGTGCACGGGTCGATTTCTTGGCAATCCACTTGGACATTGCAAGGGAGATAAATGAGCCACCCATACCAAACATAGCAGCCATCACAAGCAGTCCGGAACTACTTCGAGAATCAACCCCCAAGACATTCATAACAATACCGAGCAAGATCAATATCGCCATATTCGTAGCTATAAACAAACCAATTCGTAACACGCTAATCCTCCATAATTTATGAGTTGCTCAATCCTTTTTTTTCCGGCAGTTTATAACTGAATCGACCGGATTATTACCAATCATCGGTTGTAAAGATAA
>DAOVUU010000388.1 GCA_030632405.1 Desulfobulbaceae bacterium
CACCCGGGTTGCAAAACCATTTTCAAGCTCTCTCAGCGCTTCCTCGAGACATCTCTGCACCGGAAATCGATCGGTTCCATAGGTGGGGCCTTCGTACTGTCCTTTTCCTGCAAGGCACATATCTTCAAAATTATCAAACAGAACAGTGGAACCACGGTAAACCGGAGGATTTATGGTGGTAGGTAAGCTGCTGCCATGGGCATCAGCAGTCCAGAAATGGTTGATAATTTTCGTTTCTTCTTTCATTTTTTTTAAACTCCCGTTCAAAGTCGATTGATCTTGCCTCATTGCCGCTGTTAAGATACAAAGTTAATTGAAATTTTCAAGGTGTGATGGACCTGTTTACGATAAACCTGATACGGTGAAATATGAATACTACACATTTTATTCTTGTCGGCTGGCTGCTGGATGGAAGCGGCGGGCCCGTTCGTGAGAAGATCCTCCTGCGGATCGAAGACGGCATCATTGCCGGTGTGGATAACTGGCCCAGTGAAAAAATCCCTGACAGCTCAGGTATAACGGATCTTTCTCATTGTACAATCCTGCCACCGCTGGTTGACAGCCATGTCCATCTTTTTATGTCAGGCACTATTGATCAGAAGGTGAGAAAGAGCCAGCTCAGCGCAGGTTACGATGATTTGAAGCCCGCCATTGAACGTCATCTTAATTATTTTCTAGGCCACGGGGTTCTTGCCATTAGAGATGGTGGTGACCGGGGTGGATTTGCCTTGCAGTACAGGGATGAACTGGATGAAAAATTTCCAGTGCAAATTAAATCGGCGGGCCGGGCCTGGAGGCAAAAGGATCGTTATGGCAGGCTCATCGGCAGGTCTCCGAAAAATGGGGAATCTCTGGCCACTTCGTTTTTAGCCGATGGCGAAGATACAGACTGGGTGAAGCTGGTAAATTCAGGACTTAACAGTCTTAAAATATATGCAAAAGAAACTGACAGCCAGTTCAATACTGACGAAATTACCGCACTTGTCCAAGCGGCACGGCAAAGAGGAAAAAAAGTGATGGTACACGCCAACGGTCATCTCCCGGTAAAGTCTGCACTGGAGGCCGGATGTCACTCCATTGAGCATGGTTTTTTTATGGGAAGGGATAATCTACAGCTGATGGCGGAAAAAAAGGTTGTCTGGGTTCCGACTGTTTATACGATGAAGGCGTATGCTGAAAATTTTGATCCCCAAAAAAGTGATGGTGATCATCGAGTGATATTAAGAACTTTGGAACATCAGCTAGAGCAGATGGCGGTCGCAAGGGAGATGGGAGTACCTCTTGCCCTTGGAACCGATGCAGGGAGCCTTGGAGTGCTCCATGGAGAATCCATGGTCGAGGAGATGAAACTGTATAAAAAGGCCGGATATAGTCTGCCGGAAGTAGTGCGGTGCGCGACATATAATGGTGCAAAACTCCTTGGAATTGACAAGGATATGGGACTGCTGCAGGCTGGCCGGCCGGCAACCTTTCTGGTGGCCCGGGGAACCCCTGCCCAGCTTCCCCGCAAGCTCTCCTATCTCGAAAACATTTATCTGGACGGCAAACCGTGTGTGATATATAAAAAAAATCCGGTAAAAAATGTAGTGTAGTCTGGACTGTTGTATTGATGACTACAGCAGCTTTACGTATTGCTCATATCGTTTCAGGTAGATATCCGAGAGGGTCAGGAAGGCGGTGATGATAAGTGGACCGTAGATGATCCCCAGAACTCCATAGACACTCAGTCCTCCGATGATTGAGAGAAAAACGAGCAGGGTGTGCATTTCCACCTGGGTCCCGACCATTTTAGGCTTTACCAGATATTCCATGCTGAACGAGAGGATGATATAAAAGATAAAGAGGAAAATACCTGCTCCGGTTCTGTCACTTAATAGAAGAATGAGTGATGTCGGGACCATTACGAGGCCAACCCCGAAGATAGGCAAAAAAGCAAGGATTGCCATGATAGCTCCCCAGAGAAGAGGCGAGTTTAAAGCAAGAATGGAAAATACGGCACCCCCCAGTATTCCCTGGATGAGTCCGCAGATACCGTTCCCTTTCAAAATTGCGTTGGCAATTTCCTGGAATTTTTCTATCAGAATGTGGTTTTCGTCCTCCGGAAGAGGGGAAATTTTAATCATATAGTCGATAAGTTTTGGCTGGTCTATCAAGAGGAAAAAGATTATCAGGATCATAAAAAAGAAGAGAAAAAGAAACTGGAGGGTGTTGGCAGCCCACGCACTTGCCTGGCTGTAAAGCAGCATGCCTCCTTTTTTGGCAAGGTAGGAGAATGAATCTGAAATCTGTGAGGGATTAAACTCAAAACCGAGTTCTCTGAGTTGTTCCTGCAGTTGCAGGATGAGGGGGCTTTCCTGTATAAACAACTGAAGTCGTAGCGCAACCCGGCTGTCTCTTCCCCAGTTGTAGAGATTGAGTGCCTCATCTGTCAGCGCCAGGATAAAATAGATCAGAGGGATGAAAACAATGGCTATGATGAGCAGACAGGTCAAAACAGAGGATGCAGATTCAGGCAGTTTTCTGCTGAGGAAAATATAGATCGGTCGGAAAAGGTTTGTCAGCAGGAACGAGAGGATGAGAATAGACCAGAACGGCCAGAGGATTCTGCCGAATAAGAATATAGAAATTAAAAAGACGAGAAGAAAATATTTTATACCCACCGGGCTTGGGGGGCGTGTGGCTTTTTGTGTGTCCATTGCTGTATGCTGCCTCTTCTGATTTCTGGTGAAACGTCATGAAAAAGTATATATCCTTCAAGGGATTAAGAAAAGAAAAATAAATGGCAGCGGGGAGATTGGTATGATGTCGAAAGATCTTGAGGTTACATTGAAGAAGGTGGATGAGGGGCAGCGAAAAGAGAAGCCGTCGCAGGATGATCTTGGGTTTGGCGTTCATTTCACCGATCATATGTTCATGATGAAGTGGGATAGAAAACAGGGCTGGCATGATGCCGAAATATGTCCCTGCACTGATTTTAGGTTGCACCCTGCTGCAACGGTGTTCCATTACGGACAGGCGATTATTGAAGGGCCGAAGGCATATCGTGGAAAAGAAGGTCAGGTATTTCTTTTCAGGCCGCAAGGTAACCTTGAACGGATGAATGCGTCTGCAATACGGATG
>DAOVUU010000332.1 GCA_030632405.1 Desulfobulbaceae bacterium
ATAAAAGTCAGAGCAAATCCCGCCTGTTCAACCATTTTAGCCGATAGACCGTCGAAACAGCAGGGCATCACATGGCATTGATCCATGGTTAAGAGTTGCCGAAGTTTTTGCACTTGCATTGACATCGCAATCAAATATCCAGAAAGCTATAGTTTATAGGGAATAAAGATAGCAAGATCCGGCCAAAACCAGAGCAGCACGACTGTACCCAGCATTATCAAAATAAATGGCCAGACGCCTCTTATCACCTCGGAAAGTGGAGAGTCTGCCACTGCCTGGATAACAAAGAGGTTAAGCCCAACCGGCGGTGTGATCAGTGCACATTCGATCATAACAACAAACAGCACTCCAAACCATATGGGATCAATGCCAAGCGCAGCCAATGACGGGTAAAGCACGGGCATCATGATCAGGAGCATGGAAAGAGATTCCAGAAAAAAACCCATAATTAACAGAACCACGCAGACAATCAGGATAAAAAATGGAGGCTGGGATATATTAGCAGTAATTGCTTCTGAAATTTCCTGGGGAATACGATAGAGGGTAATCGCTTTGCCAAACAATTTCGCCCCGGCAATGATAAGAAAGATAGTCACCGTTGTCTTCATGGAATCATTAACGGCTTCCTTTAATTTCACCCAGGTCATACGACGCATTGCATAGACAATAACGAGTGCCACAGAAAACCCGATGCCGGCAGACTCAGTGGGGGTAAACCACCCGGCATAGATGCCACCAATAACGATTGCTGCAAGGGCAACTGTGGGAATAGCCAGCAGTGTTGCATCCCATCGTTCACTCCATGTTGCTTTTTTAACCGGCTCATATCCTTTCCCGAACCGGGCATAGAGAAAACAGAATCCAATAAAACAGAGAGCCAGGAAGATACCGGGACCAATCCCTGCAAGAAAAAGGGCTACAATGGACTCTTCTGTTATCACGCCGTAGACAATCATGGGGATTGAGGGCGGAATCAGTATCCCCAATGTACCGCCGGCAGCCATAAGACCAAGCACGAAAGGACGATCATAACCACGTTCTGTCATTTCTTTAATTGCAACTGTTCCAATTGTCGCAGCTGTTGCCACAGATGACCCTGATATTGCAGCAAATATTGCACAACTGATGATAGTTGCTACGCCAAGGCCACCGGGCCAGTGCCCCACCCAGCTCTGAACCGCCCTGAACAGGTCCCTGCCAATACCTCCTTTTAACAGAACATTGGACATGAGAAGAAACAGCGGTACTGCCAGAAGAATAAAACTGTCCATGGCACTGAAAAGAGCCAGAGGTACCATGGTGAGGGTAAATCCCTTCAGTATCAGTAGAAAAAGGCCAAGGCCGCCAAGCGAAAAGGCAACCGGAACTCGTAGAAGGAGAAGGAGGACAAGGGCGGAAAGAATAAAAATTGAGGACATATAGGGGCCTGTATTATATCTGATGGCCTGCGGCGGCAGTGACATTTTCTCCGCGGACAAGTTTCAAAAACTCGACTACCGCCTGGATCAAGAGAAGACCGAATCCAACCGGAATGGCACTTTCAGTGAGCCATTTTGGTACTCCAAGCATAGTTGATGTCTTTCTGCCCATTTCTATGGACTCAAAAACGACACCTGCACCATAATACAATGCCACCAGCGAGAAGCAGGCGATTACAGCAAGTGACATAATTTCAAGCAACCTGAAATTATTCCTGGAAAGAGAACCACTGAAAAGTTCCACCGTAATCATCCCCCTCAACTTCAGTATGTGGGCACTGGCCAGATAAACCGCCCACACCTGAAAAAATCTGGCTACCTCATCGACCCAGATTGTAGGCGAATTAAAAACCTTGCGCATGACGACTTCATAAGTGACCATTACAGCAATGGAGAAAAACATCCATGCTGCAATATGCGCCGCCACCTCTGTAATTTTATCTATTATACGGATCACAACTCACCATCAGATGGATCCGGGACACTGAAACAGTTGTCGAGAAATTAACCATTCCCGTACAAGCTCTCAGAGTAATCCCGGATCACTTAACCACTAGCCTTTAGTGTTTCTACAAATTTTTCTTTTCAGAAATTTTATAATTTGCCGGCCTCTTCAACGACCAGTTTTCCAAGGGCTCCGGATCTCTCTTCATACCCGGTTACAACAGATTTTGTAGCCTCGCGCCAGGCATTACGTTCAGCATCGGTCAAATCAACCACTTTGATTTTATCTCTTGACCACTCCAATACCTCCTGCTCGATAGCTCCCATTTTTTCTCGGAGTTCTTTTTCGACGCGGAGTCCGGCCTTACTGACAACAGCCCGCTCTTTTTCTGTGAGTCCCTGCCACACCTTCTCGTTGATGATAACAATAAACTCTATATCTGCATTATAGGTCAGGGTCATATAATCCATAACCTCATACAATTTTCTCGACTTAACAGCTGTAATTCCAGTCATACCCGCATCAACTGTACCCCGCTGGTAGGCAAGAAACTGTTTGGATCCAGACATCATGGTCGGGGCACCACCTACCGCAAGAACTGTATCACCCAGTGTTTTCCCGAACACCCGTACTTTTTTTCCTTTCATATCGGCGGGAGTTTTAATAATTTCTTTTTTGGTCAGCAAGATAGAACTGCCATATGCCTGCCACCAGAGAACCCGGGTTCCCGTGCCCAGGATTGCTTCATCGAGAGCCTTGCGGATAGTGCTGCCCGATGCCGTCGCCTTGACAACTTTTTCAGGGCTGTCAAACATAAAAGGAACATAAAAAATATCTACAGCGGGAATAGTTCCGGCAAAACGAGTCAGAGAAGCAACTCCCATCTCAATGGCTCCGGAAGCTACCGCCTGGGGTACCTCTTTATCCTTATACAGCTGAGCAGACGGATATATTTCAATTTTCAGAGAACCATTACTCTCTTTTTCCACTTCCTGCTGAAAATCAAGCAGGTTCTGCCCCAGATGATGTTTCAATGGCAACTGAAGGCTTATACGCAGAGTTTTTTGTGCATAAGACGCTGACGCCAGCAGTAAAACTGTGGCAACTAACACAAGTGATATACAGATTTTCTTCATAGAATTCTCCTTGTTGACTGTCCCTTTATTTATACTGTTTCCCCTTCTCTCCCTGAATTAATATACGCTACAACAGCAATATACACTTTTTTACAGTAGAGAAACATGAAAGTACCGACCGCATATGGAAATAGAACAATACCTATCCACACCCTATATTTAATAACAAACTGTAATTATGAAATCAACTGATTTGACAGTACATATTTCCTTTTACAAAGGATGAGAGAAATAATTTGCCATTACTTATCGTAAATGTTAAAATTTTTGAAGATTATTCTCAATAATATTAAGCTCTATTGCGTAATTATGCCAAATTTATCCTCTGCTGAAAAAACAGATCGATGGATTTCTATATAGCCAGACAACCAATTTTCACCGTTCAAAAACGTTTATTTGCCTATGAACTTCTTTATAGGGGAACAGATGAATTTACCCTGGCAGATGTTTCGGGTGACCGGGCCACCACCAGCCTGCTCACCAGTACATTTTTAACGGAAGGAATCGATACAATATCAAATTCAAAACCGTGCTTCGTTAACTTTACAGAAGAATTACTTACAAAAAATACTCCCGCCTCCTTTCCCAAAAAAACTCTTGTTATAGAAATTTTAGAAGATGTAAAACCCACCAGGGAAGTTTTATCTGTCTGCCGAAATCTCTCAAAAGAAGGTTACAGGATTGCCCTTGACGATTTTGTTTACGACAGAAGCCTGGAACCATTAATAGAAAGTGCGGATATTATTAAGATTGATTTCAGGTTGACTCCTATCGACACCATCCATCAAACCCTGCGAAGACTCGCAAGACATAAGGTCAAATTACTGGCAGAAAAAATTGAAACA
>DAOVUU010000167.1 GCA_030632405.1 Desulfobulbaceae bacterium
ATAAGTTTGACATTCCCATGTGGTTACTTGAACGATATAACTCTTCAATCAATTTATCAAAACTCAAATCCTCCCAGGAGCTGATAATACCGATTCTAAAGGATACTTTGCAAAATTGAAATTTTATCATAACTCAACAACACTTCACATATGAGGACAAAAATGGGTATTTCACAAATACTAAGAGAGCTGAAAAACAGACCTGATTTTGCTGACAATGTAGGCATGATTCTCATCCATAATGGTACTGTCCGTAACTGGTCACGGAAAGACAGAGCAAAGGTTTCAGCTCTTGAAGTTACTCCAGACTATGAAAAAATAGAGACACTCCGCCAGGAATATCTGCAACATGAAGGTATTTTTGATATAATCATAGAAGCATTTTCCGGAACATTTAAACCCGGAGATGATCTCCTTTATATCATCGTTGCGGGCGATATACGGGAAAATATCAAGCCTGTGCTTTCTAACCTTCTTGATAGAGTTAAAGCGGAGGCAGTTACAAAAAAAGAGATAATCTCTTTCTGATCCTCAAAAAATGGCTCAATAATGTAAATCCCCCCTATCGGATGATTCCATGGACACCAGTCAAACAAACAAAACCCGAGACCAGACAACCCTCACCACCTGGGCTGATACCAAAATCTCAAATCCTTCTCTGCTGAATGCAACAATCCACCGCCTTCTTCGAATTGTCCTTATCACCATAGAAGGATTCAAAAACAATGACCTGTCACTACGCTCCAGTGCCTTAACATACACAGTACTCCTCTCCCTGGTCCCCATGCTCGCCATGAGCACAGCCGTAGTTAAGGGACTAGGAGGGGGAGATCAACTGCGGGAGGCAGCCTATACCTACATAGAAACGCTGGAGCATACCGCCCAAAAAAGACAGACCGCTCCCTCCGAAGAAAAGCTTACCGACCATCTTCGATCTGCTGCCGACAAACTTTTTGACTATGTTGACCGTACAAATTTTGCTACACTCGGGACCATTGGAATGATAGGCATTCTGCTCAGTGTTATTTTGGTACTGAGTCATATTGAATCCGCTATGAATGCGATCTGGAAAGTGCAGAACGGGCGATCGATTGTCAGAAAGATTGCAGACTACCTCACACTGCTCGTCCTCATGCCAATCTCCATTAATGTTGCCTTTGCAGCCAGTGCTTTTCTTGCAAACCCGATACTCGCGTCAAAAATTGACGTAATAATACCTTTTCTCTGGCTGCAGACATTGCTCCTCCAGCTGTTACCTGTTTTTTTTATAGCCCTCACCCTGTATGTGATCTATATCTTCTTTCCCAACACCAAAGTTAAGACTCTACCGGCCGCATTCGGAGCTATCCTTGCAGCTTTCCTCTGGTTCAGCATACAGAATATATATATATCGCTGCAGGTCGGTGTAGCAAAATATAATGCAATTTACGGTTCCTTTGCCACTCTGCCACTCTTTCTGATCTGGATGTATTTTGGCTGGATGTTTATTCTTTCCGGTGCACAGGTCGCTTTCGCCGTTCAAAACCAGATGACCTACAGACTGCGCAAGATACCGGCAAAACCATCACAAAATCTCGCAGCGGCATTTGATATAATGAGTCTTACCTACTCCTCCTTTGAACAAAAAAATGAGCTCACAGTTTCAAATCTTTGTCCACAGCTTCCCGAATACCCCGAAGCTGTTTTAGAAGAGGTTCTTGCTCAATTGCAAAGTGCAGGGATTATCCACCTTTCACAATCCAACCGGCAACTGCTGCCATCAGAACCGATGGAAACTTTCGACACCCGGGCGGTGGTCGATACCATTCTCGGCTCGGATGCACCGGATACTCCCGGGGGAAATCAGAGTTTACAATCGATCAAGAGTGCAGGATCAAATCATACGTAATACTCAAAAAATAAAAGTTCAATTCGCACGGGTGAGAATAACCTTCATCCCCAGCAATACCATTGCTCCTCCGAGTATCCTGTCCAGCCAGTGCCCGGCACGCCTGAACATTCTGTTCACAGACGGGTAAGCAAGCAGAGAAGCCAGCAACGAAAACCACGCCAGCTGAATAATCATGATCCACACCCCATACACGGCGAGCTGATAGATCGGCATTTCAGGAGAAAGTACCAGAGTAAAAAGAGAGACAAAATATATTGGTGCCTTTGGATTCAGTGCATTACAGACAAATCCGGTACCAATATATTTTAAAGAGGAGCGTTTTGGAATAGACCTGACCTTCGTTTTTGTATTTACAGGCTTTGCCCGAATCCCCTTCCACCCGAGGAATACGAGATAACTTCCCCCCAGTATTTTGATTATCCATAAGAGGTCGGCAGAATTTGCAATAACGGTTGCAAGACCGAAAACCGAGTAAACAATGTGGATTGAAAGACCAAGAGATATCCCCAGGCTGCATAACAGCCCTGCCTTTTTTCCATTGGCAAGTGTCTGTTGAGAGACAAGCACAAAATCTGGCCCCGGAGAGGCGGCGGCAAGAACATGAATCACTGTAACAAGCAATAAACCCTGAATAAGATCCATATATTACACCAAAAAAACCATATTGTTAATCCACCTGAAAAAAATATAGCCTGAAGGCTTTGAGGCTAATCCGTTGTGTTCTTGTACAATTCATCAAAATAAAGTATTGCCTGGAGAATAGCTTCTTGTTCATTTTTCTCCTTATCCACAATCTTCCTGAGATCGTCTTGCACCGTATATGTCTTCTCTATTTTCTTTGTTTGCCATGTATTGATCTCTATGTCATGAATAATCCCTCCAATAGAGATCAGTTTACCATCATGGAGTTCCATGTCTTGCAAAATAGACTCAAAAGTAGATTGTGTGTGTGTGCGTTTAAACCTGGAGGATGGCACATCAAAAGGAATACCGCCTCTTATTTCACTTCCCTTGGATATCAATTTAAACTCGGCTTCCTGATCGATAAACCGTTTTATAAGCCACAAGGATGCCAGTTTATCTGGTTCAAGTCCCTGCCAGGTAATGTAGGTTTGACTGTTTGCTGCAAATGGATACAGTAAAACAATTAAGAGAACAATTGATATCGGCATTCTAACCATCCAAGACTTTGATTGACCTTTTTACGAGTTTATCATCCTTGAATAACACGTTCTGCAAATAAACCCGGCCAGGAACATCACCATGATAATAAACAGACAGAGAGATGCAACCATATCATCAGCTCCGTAATGCATTAGATTATAAATTTTCACTGCAATAGTTTCTCTCCCCGGTGGAACAAGCAACAACGTTGCAGACAGTTCAGAAAAACAGCAGATAAAAACCAGAAAGAACGCTGTTACAGCACTGGGTCTTAACTGGGGAAGAATAATACGAAGCATTACTTTTGTTCTGGATGCTCCTGCCAGCAATGCAACTTCCTCACTCTGAAGTTCTATTTGTTCAATACCTGCCTGTAAAATTTTAATAGCCAGAAATAGAAAGTGGGCAACCAATCCCGTCAGGCAGAAGAGTGATGAAGAGGAGAGGTAGTGCAGATCGAACACGTTTCCAGCCTTGATCAGACCGAGGCTGAAAAGTGCAGCCGGAACCGCCATGGGTATTAATGCAAAGAAATCTATAGCTGATTGCAGGGGATGATGTCGAGCAAGCAGATATGCATACGGTATCGAACAGATCAGTGTTGTCAATGCACAGAGTAATGCCAGCAGTGTACTGTAAAGAAGTTCATCAAAAGCACCCGATACCGAGCGCCAGAACAATTCGACATCTGGAATAGCTGAGATAAAAACAAGGCAGGGTAAAGCAACAGATAAAAACCAGATCACAGCCAGTAAGACAAAACCCAAAAATGTATATCGTCTCTCTGTCAGTAGTATTCTGTTTTGGGTGCTGGAAAAGCCAAAATATTTTTTACCGCGCATACTTTTCTGTATGACCAGAGTTAAAACAAGGGCAAAGGTCAACAGGGGAATGGTCATAAAAAGGGCTCCCATTTCGTCATACATGGCTGCCAGCTGCATAAAAATTTCTACAGATACCACCCGGACCCTGAAGATATCAGGGACATCAAAACTGTTGAGAGTAAACAGGGTTACCAGCAGGCAACTGCCGAAAATATGAGGAGAAATCAGTGGCAAACTGATCTTTCTCAAAACCTTGACAGGTGAGCTGCTGCAGAGAGCAGCTTCTTCCTGCCTGGCATCCACTGACTGAAGTCCGGCCATGACAACAGTTGTTACCAGTGGAATAAAAGCAATACTCAAAATCAGGACAACACCTGCCTTACTGTAAAGAAAACCGTACAGTATCTGTCTTGATTCAGATATGGAAAAAAGCTGCACAAGCAACCCATTTCCATCAAGCATTCTGCTCCAGGTTAAGGCGTGGATATAGGGAGGAATGAGAAAAGGAATGAAGTAGGAATAAAGGAAAAATGTGCGCCAGACCACTCTTACCCTTTGCAGGGAAATTGCCTGCAAGGTGCCAATCAGCCCTGCAGTACAGGCTGTACCGAGTGCCAGTACCAACGAATTGTACAGGCTTTTCAGATATTGCCCCTGGAATAAATCACCCAACCCGGGCCCTTCTTGTGAATTGGACAAAAAAAGTGCAATGTACCCAGCTACCGGTATACAAAACAGAACTCCGGAGAGGATAAAAACAGCTCTGAGGTGAGGACGGAATAAGCGGTTTATACTCACAGGAATAAGAATGTTAAAGAGTTTACTCTATGAATAGAGAACGGCAGAATTTGTCTGATTGTGCGACATAGCCAGCCGCTTCCTGGTAATTAACATCCATAATTTTAAGGCCGTCGACGGAAGCACGCCCTGCCTCTTTTGTACCATTCTCTCTCACAGGGATGTTCTGTGACTCACTTTCTGCCAGCAGCCTCTCCACTTCTTTACTCAGGAGAAAATCGATTAACTGCTTTCCTGACTCCGGATGAGGGCCTCCCTTTACCAGGGCCACAGTGTTGGGGATAAGAAAAGCGCCCATAGTTTGCTGGTCGGGGAATGCCATCGACACCGGTTTGTTACGAAGTATGGCGACATGAACGTCATCGGTATCGGTTATACCGAGAGGGACCTCTCCCGCTGCAACCACATCACGAACAACAGAGTTACCGGCAACAATCAGGACATCGTTTTCTTTGAGATCCCTTAGAAAAGATTCAGCTTTTTCCTGCCCCATTACTGCATATAGCGCTCCCATATGAGTTGCTACCGTTCCCAGAAGCGGGTACGCCATAGCAACTTTACCACGCCATACAGGCTGAGCGAGATCCTGCAGAGTCTTTGGCAGATCTTTTTTCTGCAGCATATTCGTATTATAAATAAGAACACGTGCCCTGCAGCTGAAGCCGGTCCAGTATCCCTCAGGGTCTTTGAACTGTCTGGGGATATCAGCGCGTTCAGGAGAAAAATAGGGGGTAAATATGTTTTTCTTCTGCAGCATTATGGTTCGGGCTATCTCCGAATTCCAAAACACATCCGCCCTTGGGTGCTTTTTTTCAGCCAGAAGCCGGTGGGTTAAACCAACAGTCTTTGCCGCTTCCACATCATAAACGGCCTTAACTTTAATATTTGTTCGTTGTTCGAAGAGGTCAAGTATAGGTTCAGAGAACACCTGATCAACAGAAGTGTATACCACAACAACATCTGCCGCAGTTGCCTCTGCTGCTGAAAACAGTGGATGAAAGAGCAAGAGCACTACCAATAACGTAATTCTCTTGATAATATATGCTGTATTCAAAGCAGGCCAGTCATTATCTGTAGAAAATAAACGGTTTCTTCCATGCCAATTCGACCATCTACATTAATATCGTAATCCATGTCCAATGATACATCAGGTTGACCGGTCGTGATTTGAAGTACCCGTACAACTTCATGCAGTCCCACGGTTCCACGCTGCTGGGCAAGCTGTCTGGGGGGGAGTAAATAGCTGGTGAATGTCTCGGTTCCATTTATACCGAGAAACCGGGTGACCGTAACCTGCTCACCACCGCTTAACACCATATTCATATATGTGGCAGCATCAAAAACATTAGCACCGTCCATGGCGGCAAAAGGGACTGTTACACCGTCTCCAACCATTCCGGTTACGGGATAATCACTTCCTTCCACCTGAACTGCAACAATAGTCCCCCCACTGGCATCTCCACCATTTGCCAGAGGTGTATCTATAAGGATTGTATCATTGGTAAAGAAATACTCAGGTAAGTCCGG
>DAOVUU010000374.1 GCA_030632405.1 Desulfobulbaceae bacterium
ACATCCGTAAAATTCTGCTTTGCAAAAATTGACACTGGGATCAATTACCGTGTGATATCCAGAAGCATTATCAAGGTCATCGGATTTTCTAAATGACCTTGTTCAGACCATATTCGATTATACCCTCAGCCCCGCTTTTAATGAGCTTTGGTATCAATTCGCGAACCTGGTATTCGGAGATAGCCGTCTCAAGTGAATACCAGTCCGTATTATAGAGATTGGCAATGGTCGGGGCAATCATACTCGGCAAAATGGAAATAACATCTTCCAGCTTATCGGCAGGGACATTCATTTTCAGCCCGACTATTTTATCGGCCCTGAGTGCACCCTGAAGAAGCAGGACAATATTCTCAATTTTATCCCTTTTCCATGGATCCTTCCAGGCATCTTTATTTGCAATGAACTGGGTATTGGAAATCATCATTTCATAGATGATACGCAGCCCGTGCGCTCGGATAGTACTCTCTGTTTCAGTCACCTCAACAATTGCATCAGCCAAACCTGAAACAACCTTTGCCTCTGTGGCCCCCCAGGAAAACTCGATATTCACATTAATCTTTTTTTCAGCAAAAAACTCTCTGGTATAATTAACAAGTTCTGTTGCTATCTTTTTGCCTTCAAGATCTTCCAGTTTCTCAATATCTGAATCACCGGGAACTGCGACCACCCAGCGGGTCGACCTTTTGCTTACCTTGGAATAGATCAGATCATCCACAACAACTACATCCGACTGATTCTCAAGAATCCAGTCCTTTCCAGTAATACCAGCATCAATTACACCCTGCTCCACGTAACGCGACATCTCCTGGGCTCTGCAGATTGAACAGGCCAACTCATCATCATCTATTTCCGGGAAATAACTCCGACTGGCTAGCTTTATCCGCCAACCGGATTTCTCAAAGAGTTCAATAGTTGCTTTTTCAAGACTCCCTTTGGGAATTCCCAATTTTAAAATGCTCATTTCTTATATACCTCCGCGGGATCAAATACCGGTTTATCTATTATTTCTAATTTACCATCTGAAATTTTTCTGAAAAAACAGCTCCTGTGTCCAGTATGGCACGCCGCTCCCCCAAGCTGTTCAACCTGGAAAACAACTGTATCATCATCACAGTCCACCAGAATTTTTTTTACAATCTGCTGGTGGCCTGAGGTCTCCCCTTTTAACCACAATTTGTTTCTGGATCGGCTCCAATAATATGCTTTGCCTGTTTTAAGGGTTTTCTCCCAGGCCAGCTCATTTATATACGCCACCATTAAGACTTCTTTCGTCTCAAAATCTTGAACTATTGCCGGCAGTAAACCATTCCCCTTGTCGAATTGTAATCTTAACATACTATCCTCTTCGATTGATACATCTTCAAAATCACTGCTGCTGTCTTCGCCATCCGTAAAATGAATTATACATGCTGTACGGAATTTGCAGTATTCCTTTGGATGCCGGCAAAAAGCCTTTTCTGCAAGCATATTCTCATTATATTTTTCACAAAAAAGATCCACAACTTTTATACTATCTTATTAATTCTATTCAAACCAACATTTCATAAACATGTTTTCTCCTTCATGCAGCGGGCGACACGGTAGCATATTTACAATAAAAACTCTAGCCAAACCTTAAGACTACCAATCATCTGCAAAACATCACATAAATCAAAAATCACTACTTATTTGAATTACTTCTTGACACAAGTCTATTTTCTTAATTTTACTATCCCACTCGCGTAATTTTTTATGAAGAATGCAGAAACCAGTTTTATTATGTCTAACCCATTTTAGATAAAAACATTTACATGTAAGGACATTTCCATGAAAAAAGTAAAACAGGGCGACCATGTAACTATTGAATATAAAGGTATGCTTGATAATGGCGAAATTATCGAGAGTTCAGCAAAGACAGGACCCTTTGAATTAGAGATAGGTGGAGGATTAATGCCTCCTGGCTTCGAAAATGCGCTAGTTGACATGAAAGAAGGCGAGGAGAAAACAGTAGTTCTGCAACCGGATGAAGCTTTCGGATACAAGGATGAAAAACTGTTGCATACAGTTAATAGAAGCGTTTTTGGAGAGGATATAACTCCAAAAACAGGGGTGGTCCTTGGGATGACCGTTGACAAAAACGGTCAGAAACAAAAAATACCCGCCCTTGTTACAGCAGTTAATGGTGAGGAGGTGTCAATAGATTTCAACCATCCACTGGCAGGCAAAGAAATTACCTATAAATTTGTTGTAATAAAAATCAAGTAAACGATTCGGGACTCTGCTACAGACTCCTAATCAAACTGAAATCCCCTTTCAGAAAATAGTCGTAAACACGTATTCACTGTATTGGAGTCATAGAGGTTCCCACTTTCCTCCTGTACGTGCTCAAGAGCTGCCTCTACTCCTCTTGCAGGACGATACGGGCGGTGAGAGGCCATGGCCTCAACCACATCGGCCACGCAAATAATCTTTGCCTCAATAAGTATCTGTTCCGAGGAAAGCCCCTGGGGGTAACCGGAACCGTTCAGTCTTTCATGATGTTGATGCACGATTTGGGCAATCGGCCAAGGGAAATCAATGGTTTTCAACAGATCATACCCAACCTGGGAATGCGTTCTGATCAGGTTGAATTCAATGTCATTCAGACGACTGGGTTTTGAAAGAATTTCAGCCGGCACATAGATCTTCCCAAGATCATGAACAACCCCTGCCATAAAGATCCCTTCGATCTGATGATCAGGAAGACCCATTTCTTCGGCAATAGCCCTCGCCAGTGTTGCTACCCTGCGCTGATGTCCTGCTGTATAAGGATCCCGGACTTCGACTGTAGATGCGACGACCTTAATGGTTCCAGACAATGCTTTCTGCAGCTTGTCAAGGTGCAGTTCTATCTCTTGTCCTGCTTCAATTCTTTCAATACGAATCCGTATGGCACAGATACCGTAAGCAAGATCATTGGCCAAACCCATGAGACGGTCTATTTCACTTTTGTCATAGGCTTCAGGTTCTATAGCATATATGGTTAAAACTCCCAGAACATCTCCTTTGTATATCAACGGCAGAGCAATAGAAGAATTAAATCCTCTTTTAAGTAATTCCTCTCGCCAGAGAATTGTATTAGGATTTTCGCTGGTATTCTCGTTCACCACCGCTTCTGCTGTCCGGATAGCTGTTCCAGTTGGCCCCCTTCCATGATCACAGTCGTCCCAGGAAATTTTTATCGTTTCCAGAAAACCATCATTTTTACCCATCCAGGCA
>DAOVUU010000278.1 GCA_030632405.1 Desulfobulbaceae bacterium
ACGATGCCGGTCAGAACGTACTGTTTTCACTCCCCGAAGATAAAAATGCGGAGAGATATGTTCTGGTCGGCTCCCATATCGATACCGTGTCCAGAGGGGGAAATTTTGACGGTCTTGCCGGTATCGTAGCAGGGCTCCTCTGCCTTGTTAAAGCTCAACAGAGTTGCCGCCGGTTCGCGCGTCCGGTGAAAGTTATTGCAATGAGAGGTGAAGAAAGTGACTGGTTTGGGCCATGTTATATTGCTTCAAAATGCTTAACCGGGCAGTTAAGCAAGGTTGAAATGGCTTCAAGACACAAGGTTGATGGGTTTACTTTACGTGAGCATATGGATGCAATCGGGGTTGATGTCGATGCCGTCCATAAGGGTGAGTCGCTTATGGATGTCAATACTCTTCTCGAATACATTGAGTTGCATATTGAACAGGGTCCTTTATTGGTCGAAAAAAACATTCCAGCGGCAATTGTTTCAGGGATTCGTGGAAATCTGCGGCACAGACGTATCAGGTGTGTGGGAGAAGCAGGACATTCCGGTGCTGTACCTCGAGCCTATCGCCGTGATCCGGTGATGGCACTGGCAGATCTTCTGTCCCGGCTTGATGAGAGCTGGCTGACCATTTTGCAAAAGGGAAATGATCTTGTATTAACCTCGGGTATCGTTTCAACAGACCCTGAGACCCACTCCATGTCACGTATTCCGAGCCAGGTGCTGTTCAGTCTTGATAGCCGAAGTCAGAGTAGTAGTGTACTAAACGAAATGCGCGATCTTATACAACTGGAAATGGCCCAGGTCGAAGCTGACAGAAAGGTTCAATTCCAGTTGGATGAAGAACTTTGGACAGCACCTGCCATGATGACTGAAACTGTTGTCACCAGCCTCAAGCAGGCAATGAAACGGATTGGACTGGAACCCTTCACCATGCCTTCTGGCGGTGGTCATGACGCTGCAGTGTTTGCAAATGCAGGCGTGTCAGCCGGGATGGTTTTCGTTCGCAACAGAAATGGTTCCCATAATCCTGATGAAGCGATGGATATTTCAGATTTTCTTCTCGCAAGTGGAATCATTTATGAACATTTGATGAGGGTACACAAATGAGTATTACCGAACTGATCATAAGACGTCCAGATGACTGGCACCTGCACTTACGCGATGGCTCTATGATGAAAGCTGTGGTCCCCTTTTCCAGTGCTTATTTTGGTCGCGCAATCATAATGCCAAATCTTATTCCACCCGTGACCACGGTTGAACAGGCAGCCATCTATCGTAAAAAAATAATGGAGGCCGTTCCTGATAATCATGACTTTGAACCGTTGATGACACTCTACCTGACCGAGGCAACCAGGCCAGAGGAAATTTGGAGGGGTGTTGACTCCGGTTTGATAAAAGCAGTAAAATTCTATCCCGCCGGAGCGACGACAAACTCCGAAAGTGGTGTTCGGGATCTGAAAAATGTGATGTCTGTTCTTGAAAAAATGGCGGATATCGGGTTACCGCTGTTGGTGCATGGTGAGGTGACCGATCCAGAGGTTGACATTTTTGATCGCGAAGCTGTTTTTATCGACACAGTGCTGGATCCTCTGCGTCGTCGTTTACCGGAATTACGCGTTGTCATGGAGCATGT
Source organism: Desulfobulbaceae bacterium (assembly GCA_030632405.1). Taxonomy (GTDB): domain Bacteria; phylum Desulfobacterota; class Desulfobulbia; order Desulfobulbales; family Desulfocapsaceae; genus Desulfomarina. The sequence goes on from DAOVUU010000278.1 coordinate 1,621, forward strand.
AACTACCACAACCGGCGTGAATTATGTGGTGAGTTCGGACAAGAACCTGGCTGCAACAATAACTACCCATCATCTGATTATTAATAGAAATGACATTTTGACAGGGGGTATCAAGCCACATTATTACTGTCTGCCTGTAGCTAAACGTGAGAAGCACCGGTTGGCTTTGCGGGCAGCGGCAGTTTCCGGAGATGCACGATTTTTTCTTGGGACAGATTCAGCCCCGCATCTTGACGGTGCAAAAGAATGTATATGCGGCTGCGCCGGAATATTCACAGCTTTCAATACTCTGGGGTGTCTGGCAACAGTTTTTGAACAGGAGGGGAGGTTAAGCAAGTTGGAGGCTTTCGTTTCACTCAATGGTCCGAAATTTTATCGATTATCTCCCAATGCATCCAGAGTACGGCTGTACAAAACTCACGATCCAGTCATGTCGCCTGAGAAAATCAAAACTGCAGATGGACCTGTCACTGTCTTTAATCCTATGTTTTCAGTTTATTGGCGTGCGGAAAACATTGCAGAAGGGCAGAATTAATTAACAATTAAGTAGAGGTGAAACTATGTTCTCTAACGCATTCCCCAGCCGAAAACTCATGGCGGAAATGACAGCTAAAATGCTGGTAGAAATAAAAGCGGTACACTTTCAGTCGGATAAACCCTATATGTTCACATCTGGTCTTGCCAGTCCTGTATATATAGATTGCCGGAAAATCATTTCATATCCCCGCATTCGAAATACTTTGATGGATTTTTCTGTATCTATTCTTCTTCGCGACGTTGGGTTCGAACAGTTTGATGCTGTAGCCGGTGGGGAAACAGCTGGAATTCCGTTCGCTGCATGGATTGCTGACAAAATGAATCTTCCAATGCAGTATGTTCGCAAGAAACCTAAGGGGTTTGGCCGTGATGCCCAGATTGAAGGTGATATAACCGAGGGTCAACGTGTTCTTCTCGTGGAAGATTTGACCACAGACGGCGGCAGCAAGATTAAGTTTTGTGAAGCTCTGCGCAGGGCTGGAGCTGTTGTAACAGATACCATAGTGGTCTTCTATTATGACATGTTTCCCGAAACCCGAGAAAACCTGATGAACCACAATTTACGTCTTCATTGGCTGGCAACCTGGTGGGATGTTCTCTCGGTGAGTAAAGAAAATGGCTATTTCGATACAAAAACTCTGACTGAAGTTGAAGCCTTTCTGAATGAACCGCTGGTTTGGTCAGGTAAACACGGTGGATCAACTGAAATTGCAAAATAAAAAAATCCAGGCCTTACAGTCGCTTTTTTGTCTGGTTCTGCGGCTGTAAGGTGGGCTTTGCAGGTGAGATAAACAGAGTGCAGGGAGTGGGAGGAACAAAGATCAGCCGGGATATTTATCTGCGATATAGTCTTTTAAGTATCTGTTCTCTACATGTTTAGCCTTTAAGATGAGCTTTACAACGTCGCCGATAGAAATTATTCCCTTCAGCTTTTTACCATCAAGAACAGGTATATGGCGGATTCTATTTTCCGTCATGATTGCTTCGACATAGTCAATATCGTCATCCTCTGTGGCAACAATTAATTCGGTGGTCATAATATCATCGACACATAATTCTGTGATGCCGTCCAAGTCATTAACGACAGCCATAAGGACATCCCGGGCTGCAACAATACCAAGAATGGAGTCATTCATATCAACAACCAGCAAAGATCCTACCTTGTTTACTGAAAACATGGAAATTGCATCCAGAACAGTAGTTTCTTTACGTATCGTAACAACCCGACTGCCTTTTTGGGCTAAAATATCTTTTACTTTCATAGTAATATGGCTCCTGATTGTCTTACAATGGACCAACTGTCTGCTGGTAAGGATACTCTTGGCTCACTATAAACCTAAAGTTTTCAGTGTTTAGTTGTCAGTTATCAGTAAAGTCGCGTAGGGATAGAATAATTTATATCCGTTTTGCACCAAAAATAGCAAATACAATGAAAATACCATTGCCCGCACAGTTCTTTCTTTACTAATCACTCAAATATTATTTACGAACAAATTCAACATATTACATCCCACAGTATGGGTTGATGTACTGCCAACTGAAAACTGATAACTGGAAACTTCAGTATAAACATTTTTTTTGTCAAATGACAATGGGATACAACCCTATTGCAAAAACACAGAACACCAGGATAAATGTGCAGGCTGGTGCATACATTGATTTTCCAATTTCAAAATTGTCCTCTGCCTCATGAAAATACATATTGATTATGAGTCGGAGATAATACCACATAGAGAGAATACTGCTGATTACTGCAAAGACAGCCAGGGCGGTCTGGCCTGCTGAAATTGCGCTGGTGATGATATAAAACTTTCCCATAAAACCGGCTGTTGGCGGGATTCCTGCCATTGAAAGAAGAAAAATTGCTATGGCCGCCGCAGAATAGGGACGAACTTTGGCGAGCCCTTTAAAATCATCAAAAGTGGTTCTCTTCTCTCCGTTCCCCCCTAAGTAAGAGAGTGCCGCAAAGATACCGAGTGTTCCAACCGCATAGGCAGCGAGATAGTAGGCAATAACAGTTCCGGTGAAATTATCAGAACTGATCGCTACGAGTCCGACCAGGAGATAACCGGAGTGAACTATTCCAGAAGCGGCTAGCATTCTCTTCAGGTTTGACTGACCTATGGCGATCAGGTTGCCGCCGAACATGGTAAAAAGAGCAATGTAAAAAAGAAAATCGACCCACTCTTTTTGAAAAGCACCGTTGAGAGCGAGAAAGTTGGCAAAAACTGTGAACGCAGCTGCTTTAAGCGCGGTAGCCATAAAACCTGTGACAGGA
>DAOVUU010000222.1 GCA_030632405.1 Desulfobulbaceae bacterium
ACCAATGTCCTACAGGCCTCCTGGGAAATTTTAAACCAGGCAAATCTCTACATTCTGTTTGGACTGCTTGTCGGCGGCCTGCTTAAGGTATTTTTATCGCCGGCATATGTGGCTGCACATCTGGGTTCAGGACGCTATCGTTCAGTATTCAAAGCCGCCCTTCTCGGCATTCCCATCCCACTCTGCTCCTGTGGGGTGCTGCCCGCAGCGGCATCCCTCAAAAAACAGGGCGCAAACAACGGCGCCACCACTGCGTTTCTTATATCTACTCCGGAATCAGGTGTAGACTCCATCTCGATCACCTGGGCCCTGCTTGATCCCTTGATGACCGTAGCCAGACCTGTTTCCGCCTTTGTCTCCGCCTTTTCTGCCGGTCTGGCGGAAAATTTCTTTAACCCGCCAGACAGACAGACCAATATTAAAGCAGATCTGGCTTGTCCTATCGACAACTGCTGTGACGGGATAAACTGCCCGCCGGAGAAACATAAAAAGCACCATAGTTTTATCGAAAAATGCAGAGCAGGGGTCGGTTATGCCGGTGGCGAGCTCTGGAGTGAACTTGCAGGCTGGTTCTTTGTCGGCATTCTGCTGGCCGGAATCATCACAGTACTGGTTCCAGATGATATGATCTCCCGCTATCTGGGCGGTGGCATATCTTCCATGCTGCTTATGCTTTTATTCGGCATCCCTCTCTATATCTGCGCAACAGCTTCAACACCCATTGCGGCAGCCCTGATTATGAAAGGCGTCAGTCCCGGCACTGCTTTAGTTTTTCTCCTTGTTGGACCCGCAACCAACATAACCTCATTATCCGTGTTGATTGGCATTCTCGGTAAGCGGGCAAGTGTTTTATACCTGCTCAGCATTGGTGTAATAAGTGTACTTTGCGGCCTGCTGCTGGACGCTGTCTATCTATCTCTTGGTATATCAGCGGTGGCGATAGCCGGTCAGGCGGTAGAATTCATACCCCGTGGTTTAATACTGGCCGCCACCCTGCTCCTGTTTGCTCTCTCGATCAAGCCACTTTCCCGAATCATTCGGGGCTGGTTCTCAGGTGACAGCGGCTGCGGTTGTTCAGCTGAAACCTGCACCACCGGTCATAATCATAGCCACAATTCGGGGCATGGTAAAGATGTGTCCGGGTGCAGTTGCAGTGATAGCGGCAATACAAGTGATCCAGAACCATTGCATTTAAAGGATATGCGCTCTGATAAAACAAATCAGTGATGGCATCGTAAAAACCATCTTACTCAATACCCCTGTGGGTTTTGTTTTTGCCATCGCCAGGTATCTTCGCACATTTCACGCAACCCGAATCGTGCTTTCCAATCCAGTTCCTCCAGTGCCTTTGTCGGGTCAGCGTAACACGCTGCAATATCCCCCGGGCGGCGCCCGACAATTTCATAGGGAATCTCCCTGTCATTAACCTCTGCAAAGGTTGATACCATTTCAAGAACGCTATACCCCTTCCCCGTCCCGAGATTATAAACAACGACTCCCGGAGACTCAGACAGCTTATCAAGTGCCTTGACATGCCCCAGTGCCAGATCAACTACGTGGATATAATCTCTTACCCCTGTTCCGTCGGGGGTTGGATAATCATTTCCAAAAACTTGAACCTGCTGCAATTTCCCAACGGCCACCTGGGAAATATAGGGGACTAAATTATTGGGGATACCGTCAGGATCTTCTCCGATACGGCCACTTTTATGTGCTCCAACCGGATTAAAATAACGAAGAAGACAGATATTCCAATCCCTGTCTGCAATATGAAGATCCTGCAGGATCTCCTCAATCATCAGCTTTGTTCTTCCGTACGGGTTGGTACAGGACAGTGGAAACTCTTCAGTGATCGGTACAGTCCTGGGATCACCGTAAACTGTGGCAGAGGAACTGAATATAATGTTTTTCACCCCGAAACCGGACATCACCCTGCAGAGAATAAGCGTTCCGCTGATATTATTATGATAATAGAGCAATGGCTGTTCCACCGATTCTCCCACCGCTTTTTTCCCGGCAAAATGGATAACAGCATCGAACGGGGTGGCCGCCTCAGTAAAAACCTCTTCAAGTGAAGATTCATCCAACAGGTTAACCTGACAAAAAGAAATATTCTTGCCCGTGAGCAGTTCTACACGACGCAACGACTCCCTGCTGGAATTGGAGAGATCATCAACAACAGTTACTGTGTGATTATTATTGAGCAACTCAAGACAGGTATGGCTGCCAATGTATCCGGCCCCGCCTGTGACTAATACATGCATGTTTCGCCTCATTTAAAAAAATCCTCTTTATAGCTTAGACAAAAAAAGGTATGCTATACCCGAAGCCACGAATGGCCTCTCAATGGAACATAAAACAGATACTTTTTCATCAGGAGTTTATACTATGCCATACGTAAATATCAGAGTTGCGGGAACCCTTACAAAAACACAGAAGGAAAAGATAAGCCAGGGAGTAACCGACGTCATAGCCAAAGAGGCCAACAAACCACCGGAAGCTATACTTATCTTTATAGATGAAGTAGCCCATGAAAATATTGCCAAGAGCGGCAAATTGATGACACCTCCCAAATAAACTGCCCCGCCCTGTCGTTCCCGCCTCCGCGGGAATGACATTTACCTCCCGGCCAGCTCAAGATATTCCTGTTCACTTATCACACTTACCCCAAGCTCTTCAGCTTTTTTTATTTTTGTACCGCCTACTCTCATTCCCGTAACAAGGATATCGGTCTTTCCGGTAACAGTGCTGCCGATCTTCGCTCCGAGCCCTCTAGCCTGTTTCTTCATTACATCACGACTCCCCTGCTCCATTGCTCCAGTAAAAACGATAAGCTTATCTGTAAAGAAATTTTCCTTCACTTCTTTCTGCAAAGTTAAAAGAGGCGTCCGGGCGAGATTAAAACCACGGCTGTAAAGTTCCTGAAAAGGTCCTGAAACTGCCTGCATACCATCCACCACTGCATCAGCAGTTTTTTCTTTAAAACCCTTAATTGCGGTGACTTCTTCCCTGGTCAGTTCAAATACTTTTTCCAGTGGATAAATGGAGAGCAACTTTTCACAATTTCCCATCCCCATTCTATAAACGCCAAAGGCAGCAAGAAAACGCCAGTCCTCTATCTGTTCATTCCTGCTGCGATGCATTTGTATCACCATATTTTCTGACTGCTTGGGCCCAAAACCCATCTCCACGAAGTCCTCCTCCGAAAGTGCATAGATTTTGGAGAGTGTCGTAATATCATGCTGATATATCTTATTTATACTGGCGGTACCAAAACCATCAATATTGCCAATAGTTTTGAAAAAATGGCCAATGGCATGGGTAATCTGGGCCGGACAATTCATATTATTGATGCAGAGCAGAAAGTCGTTATCCCAGATCAGCTTAGAGCCGCAACTCGGGCAGTTTTCAGGGATCTGGGGCTGCATCGGAGTAATAACCTGTTCTATCTTGGGAATAACCTCCCCGCTTCGTGATAACTTGATTACAGTTCCAGGTCCGACTCCCTTCTTCCGCACCATATTATAGTGGTGTACACTGACCCTTTTAATTAATGCGCCACTCAATCGAGTGGGCTCGATTTCCGCCACCGGATTCACTCTACCAGACCGGGAAGTCTGTGGAATCACCTTCAACACCTTGACTATAGCAGTTTCAGTATTCTTCTTGAAGGCTATCTGCCACCGGTGATGATGACGTGTCGCTCCCATAGCCGCTTTAATCTTACCGTCCACAATTTCCAGAACTATGCCGTCAATATCGTAATCTATCCGATTCCAGAGCCCATCGATGATATGGTGAAAATCCTCTGCAAGCTCACTCCACCCCCCTCGCCACTCGGGCAGAAGGGAAAAAGGAAAAAAAACAGCTTCACCGCACCTGATAGCTTCAGCAGCAGGCTCTTCCAGTTCTTTTTCCTTGATTAGACTCGCCTGAAAATTCCTGGAATTATCAAAATATCGAGCCAGATTTTCCCTGAAATAGCTGCGGCTGACAACTATCTCTCCCGCACCCAGACCACGGTCTCCGCCGACTGCAATTTTGAGCCCACGATCAAAGACTCTACTTATATCAGTCCCTCTCCTGCCATCGCCCCTTGTATACAACTTCCTGCCATCATCATAGGCGGCAAAGCCGTCAAGTTTAGGCGTCGCCTTAAAAATCAAAGAATCAAAACCGGTTCCATTTTCAAGTGCCGCTTTCTCAATTCGTCTGGCCCAGCGTTGCACGGTTGCAAAGTCGTACGATTTTTCTGTAGAAAGCATGCGAACCGGCAACTTCACAGTTTTACCGGACAGCAGGGGCTCAGGTTCCACCCTATGTAGAAAAGAGTGACTCGGGTTTCTCCTTTTCAATTCCGCCAAAAATACAAAATCATACCGGTCGTCACTCACCAGCGGAACTCCGCCGCGATAAAGCAGATTGGCAAGAATGAGAAATTCGAGCAGGGCCTCATCTGCAACGGTTGTAACAGCAACCTCCTCAGTTGCTATTCCAACTACCTCTTTTTCTTTAAGAAACTGCTGGACATGCCCTGTATCCATGATAATTTCTTTCTGTTCCCGGCTAAAGTACTTCATTTTTTCCTTCGTTTTTTTGGGAGTATTAAGTAGATATGCCATGTCTGATGGGTTCCTGAAAACTCTCCATCTAACAAATTGATCTTTTGCAACGCCATCGAATTTTAATACTTTTTTATCTGAACTACAACGAGGAACAGTGAACATGAGAACTATCGATCTACGAAGCGATACCGTCACCAGGCCAACTAAAGAAATGCGAGAAATTATGGCCGGGGCAGAGGTTGGTGATGACGTATACGGCGACGATCCCACTGTGAACCGTCTTGAAAAACAGGCCGCTGAGATGACAGGATTTGAAGATGCTGTTTTTGCTACCAGTGGAACCCAGGCAAATCTCATAGGCATCATGTCCCATTGCCAGCGAGGTGATGAATATATCGTCGGGCAGCAGGCACACACCTATAAGTATGAAGGTGGAGGTGCTGCTGTACTGGGCAGTATCCAGCCTCAACCTGTAGAGTTTGAAAAAGACTCAACCCTTGACCTGCAAAAAGTTGAGGAAAAAATTAAAGCGGATGATTTCCATTTTGCACGAACCCGGCTTCTCTGCCTGGAAAACACCCAGGGTGGTAGACCTCTCCCCCTGGATTACCTGCAAAAAGCAAGCGAGTTCGCGAAAAGAAAAAATCTCAAACTCCATCTGGACGGAGCTCGTCTCTTTAATGCCGTAGT
>DAOVUU010000047.1 GCA_030632405.1 Desulfobulbaceae bacterium
GCGACGACAACTGCGAGACCTTGCCTCACATTAGGGGCTCCGCATACTATCTGCACGGTTTTTGAGCCGACATCAACACTGCAGAGGCTGAGCTTATCAGCATTCGGGTGTTTTTCGCTGGAAACTACAAGGCCGGTTATAAGAGGGGCCAGTTCCTGATAAAGGGGAACTACTGAGTCCACCTCCAGTCCAAGCATGGTGAGTTTGTCTGCAAGTTGATCAGATGATAGACTCGTCGTGTCGACATAGTCTTGTAACCAGTTTAAAGTAAACTTCATAGCACTTTTCTAATTTACTGACACCCCACGGGGGTATAGTACCTTGGTGATATATTTAACCACATAATTTCAATATACATTACTCGGTTTCTGGTTTTTTATGACAGGACTTGTTGCGTAACACACTAAAATTGTGAAAGAAAACGCTGGTCGTTTTCATAAAAAAGGCGAATATCGTCTATGCCGTATTTGAGCATGGCAATGCGTTCAATTCCGAGACCAAATGCGAAACCACTGTAGAGTTCGGGATCATATCCTACCATTTTGAAGACTTCAGGATCAATCATACCTGAGCCGAGAATTTCCAGCCAGCCGGTTTTTTTGCACACCCTGCATCCTGCACCGTTACACATAACGCAGGCGATATCAACCTCTGCACTCGGTTCAGTAAATGGGAAGAAGCTGGGTCGAAAGCGAAGCGGCAGTTCCTGTTCAAACATCTCCCGTAAAAAGACTGTCAGGACACCCTTTAAATCAGCAAAAGAGATATCCCTGTCTACCAGAAAACCTTCAACCTGATGAAACATGGCGGTATGTGTTATGTCCGAATCACATCTGTATACTTTGCCAGGAGCAATAACTCGCAGAGGCGGTTGCTGAGCCTCCATGATTCGAGCCTGCATGGGTGAAGTGTGGGTCCGCAGCAGGATAGACTCACTCACATAAAATGTGTCATGCATGTCCCGTGCGGGATGGTGTGCCGGGATATTTAAAGCCTCAAAATTATAGTGGTCCGTCTCGACATCCGGGCCTTCTGCAACGGAAAAGCCGAGTTGTTCAAAAATTTCACAGGCTTCATTCATGACCTGGGTAACAGGATGAAGTTTACCGGTGACAGGGCATCTTCCAGGAAGGGTAAGGTCCGGGCCAAAATCATCACGATCACCAGTTTCTGATACTGTTTGCAGAGAGATAAATTTCTCTTCAAAGAGTTTCTCTACCTTTTTTTTAACACCGTTTGCAAGTTGCCCAAGACGGGGTCTGTCTTCTGGAGAAACTGTAGCCAATTGTCGCATAACACCGCTGAATCGACCTTTCCTGCCAAGAAAACGAATCCGAAATTCCTCAAGCTGGTCATTGTCATTGAGCTGGGTCAGCTGTTCTTTAGCTTCGATTTCTAAGCTTTGTAATTCATGTTCCATGATAATAAATGATGGCGTCGTAAAAACTCTCTACCTGTTTTGTCGCTGGAAAATTTCCAATCATTGCAAAGAACCCTGGTACGCCAGAATAATAGAAAATTTACGCGTCAAAAAGATGAATTTTTTTTACTTAGCTATCTGATATTAAGAGTTTATACAAGATTGTCATAAATGAAATGTATAGTCAAAGAAAGAACATGCCGGTTTTTAGTTTTAAAACTAAAACCGGCATGCAATAAACTTCTAATCCAGTGACAGACTACTATGCGTTTGCTTCTTTTGCCAGCAGGACAACTTTGGAAAACGCATCAGCATCGAGAATGGCGAGATTGGCGAGTACCTTACGATCAAGATCTATATTGGCCTTTTTAAGGCCTCCAATAAAAGTACTGTAGCTCATGTCATTCATACGCGTGCCCGCATTAATACGCGTAATCCAGAGGCGGCGAAAATCTCTTTTCTTGGTGCGTCTGTCCCGATATGCATACGTTAATGCTCTATCTACTGCTTCCGTAGCAGTACGGTATAGTCGTGATCGACCACCTCTAAAACCTTTAGCAAGTTTCAGAACTCTGTTTCTTCTTCTGCGTGCCTTAAAACCTCGTGTTACGCGTGGCATGGGTAAACTCCTCAAATATTACATGCAGAGTATATTTACATGTAGGGTAAAATCTTTCTAATTGTCTTAGCGTTTGAAGGATCAACGAGTCCAGATTTACGCAATCCACGCTTCTGTTTAGTACTTTTTTTGGTCAGGATATGACTGGAATACGCTTTATTACGTTTAATCTTTCCTGAACCGGTGGCTTTGAAGCGCTTAGCTGCGCCTCTGTTGGTTTTCATTTTCGGCATGATATTTCTCCTTTAAACCTCAATATCATATGCAGTTGAAAGTGATATCTTTGTGATTTTACAAAAAGACAGCTCTTCAACGCAATATCTTATATTTTTTTTCAACACACTTCCAACAACAGATCACCTAATAACTTATCACTTAGGCCCTACAAACATCACCAACTGCCTGCCTTCCATTTTCGGCATCTGCAGGATAGTTGCATCTTCCTTGAGAGTCTCGGCAATTTTGTTCATAGCCTCAATACCAATTGTCTGAGAATAGACAATTTCCCGTCCTCGAAAGCGCATGGTCAGCTTAACCTTGTTCTTATTGGCAAGAAATTTTTTGATATTTTTAATCTTAAAGTTGAGATCATGTGCGTCGGTTTTCGGACGGAATTTGATCTCTTTTGTCTCCACAACAGTCTGTTTTTTCTTTGCTTCCTGGACCTTTTTCTGCTGTTCGTAGCGAAATTTGTCGTAATTCATCACCCGGCATACAGGGGGATCTGCATTTTCAGATACCACCACCAGGTCGAGTCCCGCTTCATCCGCAATATTTTGTGCCTCGTTTGAAGTTACTACCCCAAGTTGTTCGCCATCACTACCGATAAGACGTACACTGGGAAAGCGAATTTGTTCATTTTTCTGTACCTTGATGTCACGTTGAACCGGGGTCTGTCTTCCTCTTCTGATAACTTTACCTCCTCGAATCTACGAGCTTAAATGTGTAAATATCTACCCGGGAATATGATGTTGAGCTCATGGCTGCGATTCCTGGGCCTGAATCGATATAAAACTGCAGGGTATCAAATACCTCTACCCTCACTTACTTCCATCTCTATTTTTTCGATAAAATCAGGAATTGTCATAGGTGGTAAATTCTTGCCGTCACGAAGACGGACAGTAACAGTACCATTTTCTTTTTCTTTGTCACCAACTATGAGCATGTAAGGAATTTTATTTACCTGTGCTTCCCTGATTTTATAGTTGAGTTTTTCATTGCGCAGATCTTTTTCAATCCTTAATCCTGATTTTCGAAGCTGCATAAAGATCTTTTCACAGTATTCAGCCTGGTCATCAGTGATATTGAGGATTCGTGCCTGAACAGGAGCAAACCAGAGGGGAAAGACCCCTGCGTAATGTTCAATCAGTACACCGATGAATCGTTCAAGGGACCCCATAAGGGCTCTGTGAATCATTATCGGCTGGTGATCACTGTTGTCTGCACCTGTATACGCCAGCTGAAATCGCTCGGGAAGATTAAAATCAACCTGAATAGTTGAACACTGCCAGGCACGACCAAGCTGGTCCTTAATCTTGATGTCGATTTTTGGCCCGTAGAAAACACCTTCACCGGGATCGATCATAAATTTAAGACCTTTTTTCTCAAGAGCAAGTTTGAGAGACTCAGTAGCAAGTTCCCAGCTCTCGTCCGATCCGACATATTTTTCAGGTCGAGTTGAAAGATAAATATCGTATTCTTTAAAACCAAAATTTTTGAGGATATGGAGATTGAGCTCCAGTATGTTGAATATTTCATCTTCAAGCTGATCAGGACGACAGAATATATGCGCATCATCCTGGGTAAAACCACGGACACGAAGCAGCCCGTGCAGTGCACCGGCCCGTTCATAACGATAAACGGTACCAAGCTCGGCCCAGCGCAATGGCAATTCCCTGTAGCTTCTTTTCTTGTTTGTGTATACGCCGATATGGAAAGGGCAGTTCATCGGTTTGAGCTGATATGCCACTCCATCAATATCCATTGGTGAGTACATATTTTCACTGTAGAAATCGAGGTGCCCGGAAGTTTTCCATAGATCCTGTCGGGCTATGTGCGGAGTATAGAGCAGATCATAGTCGTGACGATAGTGTTCGTCCTTCCAGTAATCTTCTACAAGACGGCGTAGCTGCGCTCCCTTTGGCTGCCAAAGGATGAGACCGGCCCCGATATCTTCTTGAATCGTAAAAAGTTCAAGCTCTTTACCGAGTTTGCGATGATCTCTTTTCTTGGCCTCTTCCAGTGCATTGAGATGTTTTTTCAGTTCTTTTTTGTCAAAAAAAGAAGTCCCGTAGATGCGCTGCAGTACATCGTTTTTTTCATCACCTCGCCAGTAGGCACCAGCTACCCGGAGCAGTTTGAAGGCCCTGATAAAGGATGTGTTAGGGACGTGAGGTCCCCGGCAGAGATCTGTAAATTCGCCGACCTGGTAGAGGGATACCGACTTGGTTTCCAGGTCTTGGATAAGCTCAACCTTGTATTTCTCATCCTCAGCTTCAAATCTGGTTATTGCGTCACTACTTTGTATTTCTGTTCGATAAAATGGAAGTGCCTGGCGTACAATTTCCTCCATCTTTTTTTCTATTTTTTCAAAATCTTCAGGACTGAACGGCTGATCCCTGAGGAAATCATAATAGAAACCATTTTCAATGGACGGGCCTATAGCAATCTTTATATCAGTGCCGAAAACTTCTCTGACTGCCAACGCCATAATGTGGGCGGTGGAATGTCGCAGGATATCTAAAGACTCTTCTGAACCAATCTGTATCGGAATTAAGGTCGAATCTTCAGTCAAAAGAGTGGTGAAGTCAGCAAGCATGTCATCGATTCGCGCAGCAACTGTTCGCTTACGCTGCTTGTTGGAAAGCAACGCTGATAAAGCCTCACCTACGGTAGTCCCGGTGGGCAGGGAGACACTTTCCCCCTTATACAGTGTAATAGTAATATCAGTCATAAGAATTCTTGCTATAAAAACAAAGGCTAAAGAATTAACACCTCATACAAGGAGTTGTTACTTTAGCCTTATATTTTGGTAGGCGCGGGCGGGATTGAACCGCCGGCATCCACCACGTCAAGGTGGCGCTCTCCCACTGAGCTACGCGCCTGTTCAAATTTCAATAAATTGGGAAATACAAAAAATATGTTAAAATATCTGAACCTGTTCCAAATACCAGTAAATCATGACAGTGTCAAGATAAAATCAACTCTGGGATAGAAGAAAACGCGAATTTAAAGTGGTGATGAGCGCGCCTCGATGGCCTTTGCCAAAGTATACCTGTCCGCATACTTGATATCCATTCCCATGGGTATGCCACATGCGAGTCTTGTCAGTTTGATTGGAGAGGTTTTCAGTACGTCAGTAAGGTAGTTTGCTGTCGCTTCACCTGGTACAGTGGAACTGGTGGCAATTATGACCTCTTTAACCGTACCGTTCGATATTCGGGCCAGTAACTCCTTTATTTTGATTTCTTCGGGCCCAATACCGTCCATTGGAGAAAGAACTCCGTGCAGGATATGATAATGGCCGGGAAAAGATCCGGTCTTTTCAATGGCGAGCAGATCGGCAGATTGTTCAACTACACAGATAATTTCAGGTTGGCGTCTGGGCTCTGCGCAGATGTCGCATGGATCTTTTTCCGAAAAGGTAAAACAGCAGGAACAGAGCTGAATAGAACCATGGAGCTCTGTGAGGGTCAGGGCCAGGTTTTTTGCCTGGACCGCAGGCCTGCGTAAAATATTGAGTGCAAGCCTGGTTGCTGTTTTTTTGCCAATTCCGGGCAGCAGAGACAGGTTGTCAATGAGGTTTTCCAGAGCTGGGGGGATGACCTGCATGTGATGCCTTTTGACTTAGAAAAGATTTGAAAGTCCAGGAAGGTTGAGGCCGCCGGTGAGCTGGGCCATCTCCTGCTTACTGAGCTCTTTGGATTTCCTGATGGCATCATTGGTGGCTGCGACAATAAGATCCTGGAGCATTTCTGATTCACCGGGGTCTATGACATCTTTTTCAATGGAAACAGAGAGTACATCCCCCTGGCCATTGACAGTTACCAGAACCATTCCTCCTCCTGAACTTCCAGTTATGGTCTTCTGGGCTAAATCCTGTTGGATTTTTGCCATTTTCTCCTGCATTCCTTTTGCCTGTTCCATGATATTGCTGAGATCCATAATCGTCTGTACCGTTGTTGTAGGTGGATATTTTTTTGATTTACCTGCTGTTTGGACCAACCCTGATATCACCCACCTGTCCATTAAAAACTTCCGCTGTCATGATGACAAGAGGGTCGTTGGCAAGTTCCTGCCTTTTCCGATGGGGTGATAATTCAGTGTTCGAGCCTTCAGAGGAGTCGTCGACTTCGGGTACTATAAAACATACCTTGAGTGGTTTCTGAAAAAAATCGAGGGTAAATTCCGCAAGGAGTTTCTGATTGATCTGCTGACGAAGTACGGCACAGTTTGCAGGATCGCTGTATGTGAGATGCAGCTCTTCTTTTTCCTGCTTTATTGTGTCAGCTCTCTGTAGATCTTGAGCCATCCACACTTTTCTGTTTTTCACGTAGGCTATGAAGTCAAGCCAGTCTTTTCGCACGTCTTTTGCGTGGGGTTTGATAGCAATCGAGGGCGTATTCTCAGTATTTTCGACACTGCTTATGGTTGTTTTTTCGGAAGGAGGAGGCTCACTTGTATCAGTTGGAGGGTTTTCCAGGTGAGTGTTCTCGCACGCTATCTTCGGCAGAGATTCTTTCGTCGATTCCGATTTGGTCGGTGTTATTGCCGGTGCGGGGATGGAGGCAGGTTCACTGGCAGAGGTGATCGTTTGGTCGGGCAATCCCTGAAGCACTTCGTCAAGTTTTCCCAGCAGCATGCTGACATCTGCAACGTTACCGGCTTCAATAATGCTCAAAAAGGACGTTTCCAGGGTGAGGCGTGGTTGATTTGAGTGTCTGATCTTTTCTGCTGTGGTCATAAGCAGGTTGAGCTTCTGGTGCAGGGTCTCCGGAGAATACTTTTCTGCCAGTTTCTGGAATTCTACCAGTTCTTCAGCCGGTAATTCTATAAGATTTGTACAGCCGTCGATTTTGCAGAGGAGAAGAGAGCGAAAATGGCCCATAAGGTCGACAAGAAACCTTTTGATATCAAGTCCGTAGTCAAATATCTGCTGAAGTGCCTGAAGAACATCTGTATGTTTCTGATCCAGCAGTCCTCGGGTCAGCTGCATGAGTACTTCTCTGTCGACGAGCCCCAGGACCTCAATGACATCTTGAGTTGCTATGGTTTTTTCACCAAAGGAGAACATTTGGTCAAGCAGGCTCAGCCCGTCCCTTACAGAACCTCCTGCTTCCCTGACAATGAGCGATAATGCGGCTGGCTCAATCTCAAAGCCTTCCGATTTGGTCAGTTTATCAAAGTGGTCATAAAGTTCTTCCGCTGAGATACGTTTTAATTCATACTGCTGGCACCGGGAGAGAATGGTAACAGGAATTTTATGAATTTCGGTAGTGGCAAACATGAAATAGACGTGCCCGGGAGGTTCTTCGAGGGTTTTCAACAGGGCGTTAAAAGCCTCGGTTGTCAGCATGTGGACTTCGTCAATGATAATAATTTTGTACGGTGAAGAAGTCGGGAGGAATCGGATTTTTTCCTTTAGTTCTCTTATTTCCTGAATGCCTCTGTTGGACGCTCCATCAATCTCATGGAGATCAAGAGAGGCCCCGGCCGCTATTTCACGACATGAAATACATTTGTCACAGGGGCGGGTTGATTCGGTCTCCTGGCAGTTGATCGCCTTAGCCATAAGGCGGGCAAGAGTGGTTTTGCCTACTCCACGAACACCGGAAAAAAGGATAGCGTGAGCAACCCTGTTACGGATCAGACTGTTCTGTAACGTTTTGACAACAGATCGCTGCCCGACGACTTGATCAAAGGTTTGGGGACGGGATTTTCTGGCAAGAACTAAATATGACATGTAACACCGTGACCTGGGCAGAAAATGTCGAGTGGGGCGATTAAAAAATGATAGCCGGGCTACCTGGGCACACAAAGAGTGTCACTGCCGTTGCTTCCTTCCGGACCTGGCGGAGTTCGTGATTCTTTGTTGCTCAGGACCCGACTATCAAAATCAAAATCAAGAACAGCGGAGAGGGTGAAGATCACTTAACAACTAGTACGTAATTGATTCCAATGATCCCCAATCCTCTGAAATTGTGTTTTTATCGACGCCAGCATTAAAGTATACATAATAAGACGACACCAACTAACGGGATTCTTATAAACTATATATTTTACACAGTCAAGAGTATTAATTAAAAGGACATCCCCCATTCCTTGTCGGTTTTCCACGAAATTCTATACAAGATCAGAGAGTTACTTTATCCAGGAAGTGAAAAAAGCAAAAATGGGTGAACTTTTTACCAATTAAAAGGACCTCTTTGTGGTAATAATTATAAGTCACGACACCATAATTATTAAACCAAAACAAGGAGGTCCAAAAAGATGCTACACCAGATAGGTAACAAATTGCGACAGCAAATTCACAATTTTTCGGGTGAACTTTGTACCAATATGGGAAAAATCCCTTCCCGCTTTGTTGAAGAAGTGGTTTTCGGTCTGTCGGCGAGTGGTTCTGTTCGTTTGACAGAGATAGGAAGATCTTTAGAAGAAGACATTCCATTACACGCAACTCATAAGCGTTTGAGTCGTAATTTAGCTGACAAATCACTTGGCTCAACTATTGGAAGCAATGTGCTTCGGCTCGGAGCAAAACGTATTTCTGAGAAGACACTGCTTATCGTCGACCCCACTGACTTGCAGAAGAAATATGCACAAAAGATGCAGTATTTAGCCACTGTTCGCGATGCCAGTGAAAAGACGATCGGTAAAGGGTATTGGATGTGTGATATTGTCGGTTGTGAGGTTGGATCTAATGAAATCACGCCACTGGCTCAGGAATTGTGGTCACAAAATGCTCCTGATTTTATAAGTGAGAATGAACAGATACTCTCCCTGGTTGAGAGGGTTCGAAGGGCTACCAATTATCGGGGAGTTTTGGTATATGACCGTGGTGGAGATCGGCGTGAATTTCTGATTCCATGGACAAAAGATACAAGTTATCGATATATTATACGGCAACGGGGGGATAGAAACCTTTTATACAGGGGCAAAACTCAAAGCGGGTTGGATTTAGCCGAATCTTGCAAGACTCCATACGGTTCCACTATCATAAAAGAAAAAAGGGGTGAAGAAAAAGTATATTCTATCCATTTCGGTTTTGTACCAGTGCGTTTACCAGAAGTCCCCGACCGAAAACTCTGGTTAGTTGTTGTCAAAGGATTAGGGAAGAAACCATTAATGCTTTTGACAACGGAGCCAATGCGCCGAAACAGAAAGGTGTTAAGTTGGGCGGTGAAAGGATATATGACACGCTGGCGTGTGGAAGACACAATCAGATTTATTAAACAAAGCTATGATATTGAAGATATCAGAGTTTTAACTTACGATCGGCTGAGAAATATGGCCGTTCTTGTTCTCGCAGCATCTTACTTTGCCGCAGTATGGCTGGGTACGACAGCAAAGTTAAATATTTTGGCCATGCATGCGATGAGTGCAGCCAAACGATTATTTGGAATACCCGATTTTCGTTATTACGCTTTAGCTGATGGTATAAAGGCAATATTTAAACGTATCGGTAAAGGACCATTACACCCAAGGGGGCATGAAAGCCCACCAACACCACAGTTGCCTTTGTGGCCAATAAAAAATGGGTGAAGTCCTGTGAGTTGAATGATTGATTTTAATACAGCAGGGACGCAAAGACCGGAACAAATGAATGCGCCTGATCAACTGGAAAGGGATCCGGCAGCTTCCTTTCTATCAAAAATGGCAGAGTTCAATCTTGCAC
>DAOVUU010000418.1 GCA_030632405.1 Desulfobulbaceae bacterium
AAACTTTTTTACTCTATCGGTAATGATCATGAACTTCCTTTTTCCACTCATAGGGTATTTTGTCGGTGCAATACCCTTTGGGCTTGTTTTCAGCAAAATGGCTGGAATTGATGTAAGAACCGAGGGCAGTAAGAATATAGGTGCAACAAATGTGAGCCGGGTCTTGGGCAAAAAACTGGGTTTTCTTACCCTCGTCTGCGACTGCTGTAAGGGGTTTTTACCCATGTACCTCGCAGCTTCTCTACTTTCCGAGTCGGACACAAGGGAATTTGTTGTTGCAAGCAGTGGGATTATGGCGGTGATTGGACATATGTTTCCCGTTTACCTGGGATTTAAAGGAGGCAAGGGTGTTGCTACCGGTCTCGGAGTTTTTCTTTTTCTATCACCAGCGGCTATTTTAATCAGTCTTGTGGTTTTTGGTGCAGCGGTTGCCTTGTCAGGTTTCGTATCCGCCGGGTCTCTTCTGGCTTCGGGCCTGATACCGCTGTGGCTGTGGCTGCTGGGGTCATCAAAGATTCCCATTATGGCTGCAGCGGTTGTTGCCTTGCTTATCTGGGTTAAGCACCATGAAAATATCCGCAGATTACTTCAGGGCAATGAAAAAAGCTGGAAAAAACAACGAAATGGAGAGGTTGAATGAAAATTATTGAGGTCCAAAACTTTGGTGACCCTGAAGTCATGCAACTCGTTGACAAAAAGATTCCAACTCCCGGGCCGGGGGAGGTGCTTGTACTGGTTATGGCGATCGGTGTTAACCCGGTGGAAACCTATATACGTGCGGGGACATATCCACGGTTGCCCTCTTTACCCTACACACCTGGCGGTAATGTCGCCGGAATCGTGCATGAATGTGGTCCAGGGGTTAAAGAGTGGAATGTCGGGGACCGGGTCTATTCTTCGGCGACAATTTTCGGTGGTTATGCAGAGTATGGCCTCTGCGCGGTGGACCAGCTCTTTTACCTTCCTGAAAAGCTCTCTTTTTCACAGGGTGCAGCTATTGGTGTACCTGCTGCTACTGCCTGGAGAGCGCTTTTTTTAAGAGGAGGTGCCAAGACGGGCGAGTCACTTTTGATCCATGGTGCCAGTGGCGTAGTTGGACAGGCGGCAATACAGCTGGCTAAAAGACTGGGTATGATAGTTGCCGGCTCCGCAGGGTCTGCGAGAGGATGTGAGCTTGTGCAGGAGACAGGTGCAGACATAGTGTGCAATCATAATGATAAAGGATATGCAGAAAAACTGGCAGAAGGGGTAGGCGGAGGGTTTGATCTTATTCTTGAGATGCTGGCCAATGTAAATCTGGAGAGTGATCTGGAACTGCTTGCTCCCCGGGGAAGGGTGGTTATAATCGGCAGTCGGGGCCGGGTTGAAATTGATCCTCGCCTGACAATGGGTAAAGAGACTGACATCCGGGGGCTCGCCCTTTTCAGTGCAACAGGAGCTGAAATTCAGCAGACCCATGAGGGGTTGAGGGAGGCTATCGATGATGGTACGCTGGTACCGAGGATCAGTTGTGAAATGGCACTGAAAGAGGCACCTGGAGCCCATGAGCTTGTCATGCAGGATGGCAACTGCGGGAAGATAGTGCTTCTGCCATAATTTGGTACTGCAGGGATGGGGGAAGATATTTTATGTTTAAACATACCATCCGATATTTCCTCTGGTGTTATGTCCTGTTGTTTTTGGTAGGGTTTCGCTGGTTCTGGCTCGGCGGTATCCAAACCTGGGATCGGGTTGATGATATTATTTCAAATAAATATCCGCAAGTTAAACATATTTCAACAGAAGAAATGCAGGCCCTGTTTTCTGGTGGCCGCAGATTTCAACTGTTTGATATCCGTGCCGAGGAAGAATTTGCAGTGAGTCATATGACAGGAGCGGAGCGGGCAGAGGATGCAGATGAAGTGAAATTGCCTAAAGAGGCTTTTATTATCGCTTACTGCTCGGTAGGGGTACGCTCTGCCGGCTTTATACATGATCTTCAACGTCGCGGGTATCAGCAGGTATATAATTTGAAGGGATCATTGTTTGAGTGGGCCAATAAGGGCTATTTCATGGAACAGGATGGACGCAGAACGTCTGTAGCGCACCCTTACAGCGAAGAGTGGGGTGTACTTCTTGATAAAAAACTGCACAGTTATAAGCGGGAATGACGGCGCTGGTGAGTTTTTACTACGTCATTATTTGATGAACTTGTAAAAAGGTCAATCAAGGCCACAGATGGCTAAGTAAAAAACTTCATATGTAAGGCGCGTAAATTTTCTATTATTTCGGCGTACTAGGGTACGTCGTGATGATAGAAGATTTACAGTAACGAAGCAGCTGAAGAGTTTTTACGACGCCATCATTTTATAAATAGAGAAAAGGAGCAATCATGGCGAGTATTAAAGGTACCCAGACAGAGACGAATATCCTGACAGCGTTTTGTGGCGAATCTCAGGCACGTAACCGCTACACCTATTTTGCGGCTCAGGCCAAAAAAGAGGGATATGTGCAGATGCAGCATATTTTTGCAGAAACTGCCGACCAGGAAAAAGAACATGCGAAACGACTGTTCAAATTACTTGAGGGAGGAGAGGTTGAAATCACTGC
>DAOVUU010000379.1 GCA_030632405.1 Desulfobulbaceae bacterium
AGACCATTTTACGTTTATACCCATATACTTCGAGAAATGGCCGTTGATCCGTGGTCAGCTTCTGTGATTTGAATTCGGCAATAAGTTCATGTTTTTTTCCGCTTTCAACCGGCACAATCTGAGAGAGATGACTGAAATTCAAATTATCCCACCCTTTGAAACGATAGTGCAGGTTCCTGATTGAATTATCTCCGGATACGGGGTCAAAGCGCTGTGTAAAGCCCTTATCCCTTCCTCCTCTCCAGCCAAAGGTACGCTGCAGAAACTTCCGTGAAAAATCACCGTTATATATAATATTTTGCGAATTGAAATGGCGCCTCCAGGTGCTGCCGGCCTCTCGAACTTCACCGGTGCGAAGGAGCATATCAAGAAAGCCTAAAGCTTGTTTTTCCTGCCACTCCACACCCTCAGATTCTATCATCTGCCAGAAGACCAGTGCCTTTTTCGGAAGATTTTTACGTACACAATAGGTAAAAAGGTGCATGGTATTTTCAGGCCCGATATTTTGAATCAAGTCTTCAGGCTCCTGCCATAAGGTAAAAGCCAGCTGCAACGCATCAGCTCTGGCTTTGCCGGGAATCTCCTCAATAATATAACTCAATTCATCCGGCAGCATCTCTGTTTGGCCAAGCTGGTAGGCGACAAGCGCCTTATCCCATCGCCAGCGCTTAAGCCCCATGGTGAGTAAATTCGCATATTGCAGTACTTCGACAGCCTGTTTTTTTTCGCCGATATCATTTTTCAATTCAGCAAGACCTAACCAGGCGGGCACATAGTAGGGGTTAGTTATCAGTGCCCGCTGCAGGAGCGACATAGCACCATCCATATCGGCCTCAAACATATGGGCCTGTCTGGCATGGTAGGTGAGAAGCCGCGCATTCCTGATCTGATCAGTTGGGAGCAGTCCCTTCCGGTCAGTGAAAACGCGCTGTTCCTGTACAGAAAACTGCAACTGCAGGAGACCACAGGCCAGGAGCAACAGAAAACCGCAGAATCGAGACATGATAGTAAACAAGATAATTAACCGGAATTTCTCATGAACATTTTGTACCTAAACCAATACTGCTGTGATTAATAACACAACAAATCCTGGATCGAAGTCTGCGCTTATCTCCCGCCTGCGCGGGAATGACGGTTGGTTACACTTCACTCCGGGATTGATGCGACTCTACCTTAACTTGTAAAAAATCCAGCTTAACTCTCCGATTTGTTACCGTAATTATAATCATACGAATAATATTTATACCCGCTGTAAGAGCTGTACCCTTTTTTACGACCGCTCTTATTGATTATGGTGCCCAGGATCCGCCCTCCAACATTGGTCACGGCTCTCCTGAAGTGTTTCACACCCTCACGGGGGGTATCTCCCTCTACTGAAATCAGAATCACCCCGTCCACCATATTGGAGAGAACCAGAATTTCTGCAAATCCCTGGTATGGTGGCCCGTCAAGAATAACACGATCATACTCCCCGGAAGCACTCTCAAGAAGTTGACGCATACGTTTTGAAGAGAGAAGTTCCGCAGGGTTTGGAGGCAGCGGACCGCTGCTGAGAAAATCAAGCCCTGAATATTCTGTCTTCGTAACAACCTCTGAAAAACTCGCCATCCCGCTGAGAACGGAAGACAGTCCTTTACCCCGCATACCGTCTTTGAACACATGGTGGAGGCTTGGCTTTCTCAAATCAACATCGATTAGCAGACATCTCTCATCTTCAGAAAGATAGGAAAAACACGAGTTACTTGAGAGTGAGCTTTTTCCTGCTCCAGGCAGAATACTCGTGACAAGAATGGTTTTTGGCGGATCATCCGCAACGGAGAGACGTACAGATGTCATGGTGGTACGAAACGCTTCTGCCACAGGGGACCGGGGATCGGAAAAAAATTTCAATGCCATACCAGTGCGATTATCGACCGCATCTTTGGCAAAGGGGATAAGACCCAAAACAGGAATCCCGAACCGGTCTATCATTTCATCCGGATTTTTAATCGTATTATCAAAATATTCAAAGAGAAAAGCTGCACCGACGCCGCCAAACAGTCCCAAAACTAGCCCGAGAGCAAGATTTAAACCAACTCTGGGCTTGAATGGATAGAGGGGAGGACGGGCAGTATCCACTATCTGAATATTGGTTACCGAGGCACCTACTGTAGCCTCAATTTCTTTTGATCGCTGCAGAAGACTTTGATAGATCGACTTATTTGTATCCACTTCACGTGCAAATATTTTATATTGAGTTGCCTTTTCCTCCAGATCCAGTGCCCTCTGTTTCTGGACCTCTGCCCTGGTTGCCAGATAATCTTCAGTTTTAAGCGCCGTCTCGTATTCGTTTCTGATGGAATCTATAACGGCCTGTTTTTCAAAGTTTATACGCCCTTTGATTTCATCCATCTGAGCTTTAAGCTGCTTCATTTTGGGATATGCAGGCTTGAAAGTGGACCCCAGCTGCTGGTATTCTGCAAGCAACGTTGCGTACTGGTTTTTCAGGCTCTGAATCAATTGGTTCTCTACCATTTGAAACAGACTGCCGGAATCAACATTCAGGTTCTGCTGATATTTTGCCTCCTGAACAATTCGATTGGAACTCGCCTTGGCTAGAGCCTCATTCAACTCCTCAAGCTGCCGCATAACCAGGTTCAGTTTAGGGTTGAGAGAGACAATGCCTATTTTTCTGGCAAATGCCTGCAGCTCCATTTCTGATTTTTCAAGCTTGATCTGAGCTGTTTCTATCTGTTTTTCAAGAAACCTGCTGGCATCCCGCGACGTCTTGAGTTTAGCGTCCATATGCATATTGATAAACTCATCCATGGCGGTATTGGCAACCTCTGCCGCCAGAGCCGGAGAAACAGTACTGAAGGTTAATTCTATCAGCTCACTGTTGCGCACAGGGCTGACACTGAACAGCCTATGAAAACGTGCCAGCGACTGATCGACAACAATCAAATTTTGAGCATCTTCATTTAAGAGGTTTAAAGTATCGGAATTTTCATCAGGACGAATAAAGGTCTTTAAGGTATCGAGAAGCCCTTTCGCCTGAACTTCACCTTGAGATACACTGGCATTCGGGTTAAAAGCAGAATTATTGTTCAGATCCATGCGTTCAATAACACGCAGGGCAAGCTGTTCACTCTGCAGTAATTTCACCTGGGTCTGCTGGAATTCCATGGTCTTCAGGGCCGAGGATTCAACACTATCGAATTTTGTCAG
>DAOVUU010000269.1 GCA_030632405.1 Desulfobulbaceae bacterium
ATATAGTTGATATTCCGAGGATTAAATTTTGAGTGCAACGAAGAGTTAGGATAAAATAGCCATTTATGGACAGGCACTAGCTCATTAATCAAAATAGATACCATCATTAACAATGCATCTGATCACAACACATCTGAACGCAGATTTTGACGGCCTGGCTTCAATGATAGCAGCCAGAAAACTCTACCCTGATGCCGTGCTTGCCTTTCCCGGATCACAGGAGAGGAATGTCCGTCATTTTATTTCCCAGAGCCTGCTCTATAAATATGATTTTCTCAAAACCAAGGACGTTGACCCTCAATCCATTGAAACTCTCATAGTCGTCGACACACGATCTTCAAAAAGACTGGGTCCTCTTGCCCAATGTCTCGACAATCCAGGCTTAAAAATTCATCTCTATGACCACCATCCCCAGAATTCCGGTGATCTGACCGGTGAAATAGAGAAAGTCGAAGATTTCGGTTCTACAACCACACTGCTTATTACCATACTGCAGCAGCAGAAGATTGACATCACACCTGAGGAGGCGACACTCTTTGCCCTTGGTATCTATGAAGATACCGGCTCACTAACCCACCTCACAACGACTCCCGATGACCTGAAAGCCGCAGCATGGTTGGTAGAAAAAGGAGCGAAGCTGGACCAGGTTGCCCAATTCATTACGCACGAGTTAACTTCTATACAGATCAGCCTCCTGCACGAGCTGATGAAGACAGCCAAACAGTATACCATTCAGGATATTGAGGTGGTCGTTATTACCCACTCTCTGCCTCACTATATGGATGAATTTGCGCTCATTGTCAGGCGTTTCATGGCCATGGAAAACATCAATGTCCTCTTTGCGCTCATTTCCATGGGAGGACGCATTTATCTGATCGCCCGCAGCCGGATTGCCGATGTCAATGTCGGCATCATTGCCCGTGATTTTGGAGGCGGAGGGCACTCAACTGCAGCCTCTGCAACTATGCGGGATATTACCCTTATCCAGGCCCAGGAGAAACTTATCCAGACCCTGCATAAATATATCCATCCGCAACCCATTGCCAGGGAGATGATGTCGCAACCCGCAATAACAATTCCACCGGTGGCTACCATCACCGAAGCTAAGGTAATCCTGACCCGCTACAAGCCAACGGCCCTGCCAGTATGGATCTGTATAAGTGCATCCAGTGGACAGTCATCTCCAATTCAAGGCATAATCACACGACAGATTATTGAGAAGGCGGCACACCATCATCTCGAATATCTGCCGGTCAGTGACTATATGACAACCGAGGTAGAGAGTCTGCCCCTCAATGCAACCCTGGCAGACATTCAGGAGCTGATCATTGAACATCATCAACGACTTATCCCCATAGTTGAAGATAAGACAATCATTGGCATAATCACCCGGACCGACCTGCTCAACCGTCTTGTGAATGACCCTGCCCATTTACCCAGAGATCTCCTCCATGAATCTGAACATCCTTCTCTTGAAAGAGAACGGAACGTTAATACACAAATTGTTGAATGTCTCAACAAGGAGATGATACAGCTTATCCAGACCATCGGAGAAGTTGCCGACACCATGAAGTATAACGCCTTTGCGGTGGGCGGTTTTGTACGCGATCTGCTGTTGAAAAAGCGGAATTTTGACCTGGATATCGTTATCGAGGGAGATGGTATCCTCTACGCAAAACGTCTGGCTAAACAGCTTGGCGGCAGGTACAGGACCCATGAACGTTTTAAAACGGCCGTAGTACTCCTGCCAAACGGATTCAAGATTGATATCGCTACTGCACGACTCGAATATTATGAATATCCGGCAGCAATGCCAACCGTAGAGCTCTCTTCAATCAAGCTGGATCTTTACCGCCGGGATTTCACCATCAATGCGATGGCCATCAACTTAAATCCATTCCATTTTGGTATTCTGATCGATTTTTTCAACTGCCAGAACGATCTCAAACAAAAAACAATAAAAGTCCTTCATAATCTCAGTTTTGTGGAAGACCCGAGTAGAATTTTCCGCGCGATCCGGTTCGAGAAAAGGATGGAATTTCTCATATCGCCACACACAAAACGACTCATTGTCAATGCGGTAAATATGGATTTATTCGGTAAAACAGATGATCCCCGTTTTCTCTCTGAATTAAAAATTATCCTCTCAGAAGAAAATCCATTGCCGGCCGTAGAGCGTCTATCCGAGTTCAAACTTTTTAAATTTCTCTGGCCCGACCTTCGTCCCCATATCAAAGTTGACCGCAGATTCATGCATATCCTTACCCAGGCACAGATAGCGATTTCCTGGTTTCAACTTCTTTATCTAAAAGATGACTGTCAGAACTGGATGGTCTACCTTCTTGCTATTATGGGAAGATCAAAACTGAAAGAACTCCAGTCTTTTTGCCTGAGATTTGAAGAAAATCCTAAAATCACCGATTATCTTCTTGTGCAAAAAGAATATGCCGACAAAGCGATCCATCAGCTTGCGCGCGGTAACGACCTGGCAAACAGTCAAATCGTTGCCCTCCTGGAAGAATTGAATATTGAAGGATTACTCTATCTCATGGCCATGGCCAGAAAAAACCATATGAAAAAATCTATATCGCTCTATGTCACAACCCTGAGGCAGATACAGGCAGAACTGACAGGACAGGATCTTGTAAATCTTGGTTACACACCAGGCCCTCTCTTTAAAAAGATCCTGGCTAAACTGCGAGACAGCAGGCTGGATGGCCTTGTATGCGATAGAGACGAAGAACTTGCCCTGTTAAAGAACACTTTCCCATTACAGTAGCTTGCCCCGCCTTGAACAGTGCTTACTCTTTGCGCTGGAACAGGTTCTTAATTTTTTTGCTCAATGGTAATCATGAATAATTTTATAACCCAACTCATAATTCTTGCTCCCCCCCTCCTGCTCGCTTTAACCGTTCATGAGTTTGCCCATGGCTACATAGCCTATCGCCTGGGAGACCCCACAGCAAAAAGCCTGGGAAGGTTAACGCTCAACCCCCTCAAACATCTCGATCCGGTAGGTACAATTGCTTTTTTCTTCATCAAATTCGGCTGGGCAAAACCTGTACCGGTCAACCCTGCCTATTTCAAAAACCCTAAAAAAGACATGCTCTGGGTCGCCCTGGCAGGACCGGCAACCAACCTCGGTCTGGCTATCGTAAGTGCAATTGTAACCAAATTCATCTGGACCCTGGCTTCCATGCTCCCCTATTCGACCGCCGCAGAGGCTATCCTCGTCCCGCTTAATGCAATGTTGATTGCCTCGGTCTGGATTAATCTGGTACTCTGTATCTTCAACTTCCTGCCCATCCCCCCTCTGGATGGCAGTCGTATTTTGACAGGCCTTCTCCCTGACGATCTTGCCCGTTCCTACCTTAAGGTGGAACGGTATGGTTTTATAATTATCCTGGTGTTGGCCTTTAGCGGCATCCTCTCTAAAGTCATCATACCGGTCATCAGCTTTGCCAATAACCTACTTCTCTCATAGGGATACCTGTGTTCCTTTTTTCACCAGCCGAACCCTCGACTCATGAAAGGTCGCACCTCCCCCCATATCTGCAAGCTTTTGTGAGGTCAGATCGTTAATTGCGTTTCCCGCAGGACTACTGCTCTGCCAGAAGATACCTTCCGCCACCAGCAGACCTCTCTGGGTATCTTCGGTCACCCTGGCCACCCGGGTAGTCCAGCCCCTGTTATTTTCTATAATAACTGATTCTCCATCCGTTATATTCGATGCAGCAGCATCCTGGGGGTGGACCAGTAATTCCCCCGACCTATCCACATAACGTTCTCCGAAGGTGGAGTTGAGCAGATCCATATGGGGTGGAGTGATCAGCAAAAAAGGGAATCTTGACTGCAGATCAACATCATCACACTCTTCTCCCGGAACAAGACAGGGAATATGTGGTTCTGTCGGGTTAAACCCTGAACTGAACTGAAATTTACACTGAAGATCGCCAAAAAGAGAACCCGTTTTATTGGCACGGGTGGAAAGGATATATCCACCTTTAAGAACCTCGGATGGGGATACATCCGCAGGCACCCCTTCCATACCGTCAAGATAATCAACTATCCGCTCATCACAACTCTGTTTGAAGGGACCATCTGTAAAGCCCATTTTATCGGCAAGTTTTTGAAATAAATCAAAATTTGACATAGCTTCACCAAGGGGATGGATTGCAGGGTCAACAACACTCAGATAAAAATGGCCATAACTGGTATAGATGTCCCGGTTTTCTAAAAAGGTAGTGGCGGGGAGCAGGAGGTCTGCATAGCGGGCGGTGGGAGTCATAACCTGTTCGTGTACAACGGTAAAAAGATCTTCCCGCATCAAACCCTGTCGCACCATGACACTGTCAGGATTTACACTGAGAGGATTACTGCTATAGATAAAAATCCCCTTCACAGGTGGATCGAGTACAGTGAGAGCGTGACCAAGCTGAATCATGTTCACCTGCCGCGTCGTCTCCCCGGCAAGTGAAGGCCAGGTCAGCCGGTCTTCACCACCAGGAAAACCACCGCCGAAACTGAGAACCCCTCGTCCTTTCCCTGCCCCATATAGGCCGAGAGCAGC
>DAOVUU010000288.1 GCA_030632405.1 Desulfobulbaceae bacterium
AAGATTTTTCCAGAAAATACGGTCCAGTAAAAATGCTCCTTCAGAGGTACCCGCAGTTGAGTGCAGAGAGTAATTTCAATAAAGGGAACCGTGGGATTACATTGGTTGTGATGTTGTAGGTAGTGGAAGCGGATAGTGGGCTTTTTACAGGTTCATCAGATTTAACAAAATCGTAAAAACTTATTATCTAAAGCGGGCGATGCCCGCAACCCAGGTTAATTAGGCTGTAGGCTGAAGGCTGTTAGGAAAAGCAAAAAACGGAGAAAAAATCTCCCCTAATAGCCTTCAGCCTAAACAACCTATTGATTTAACAGGATGAACCTAAGACAATTTCCTTGTTTTTTATAACAGAAACAGAAAAATAAGGTACTAGATGACTAAGTAAAAAAATCATATGTGAGGCGTGTAAATTTTCTATTACTTCCGCGTACTAAGGTATATTGCAATGATGGAAAATTTACAGCAGCAACGCCGCCAGGCGAGCCTGCGAGACGCCGGATTGAGATTTTTGTATTTAGCCATTAAATTTTATTGAAAGGATTTATTTCATGAAAAAGAAATTTGCATCGGCATTATTGACTATCTGTTTTATTGTTCCAGCCACTTCATTTGGAGCGGGACAGCCTGAAATTTCGTTAAGTCTCAATACTTTTGAAGAAAAATTGAGTTACAGCATGGGCTTTGAGGTAGGTAATTATTTCAAAGGAGCTGGCGGAGACATCCAAAAAGAATTGTTGTTACAGGGGATTAAAGATGCCTATGATGATGCAAAACCCGCTCTTGCTGCAGAGGAAATGGTTGTTGTTCAGAAAGAATATGCTGTGAAGATGCAGGAACGGCAGAAGGCAGAAATAGCAGTGATGCTGGCAAAAAATAAAGCTGCGGGCGATGCCTATCTGGAAGAAAATAAAAAGAAAGAAGGTGTCATCGTGACGGAGAGCGGTCTCCAGTATGAGGTGATCACCCAGGGTGAGGGAGAAAAACCCAAGGCAACTGATAAAGTAAAGGTGGATTATGTTGGAAAGCTCATTGATGGTAGAGAGTTCGATAGTTCAATAAAGCGCGGTGAACCGGCTGTATTTGCTGTTGGACAAGTTATTAAGGGGTGGAGTGAGGCTTTGCAGCTTATGAATGTTGGATCGAAATTACGTCTGGTAATCCCATCGGACATTGCCTATGGAGAGCAGGGTGTTGCGCCTTCAATTCAACCCAATTCTGTTTTAGTTTTTGAGGTTGAGCTGTTAGCCATCGAGAAAGAATAGAGAGTTTGCAGGGTATCTTTAAATCTCTGGTTGTAAATCAAGAAGGGTTGATTCGGTGTGCTCGAGTCGACCCTTTTCCTTTTTAATAGAGTTTCACTGTAATCAGATAAAGTATTTCTATCTGTCATTTTTTACCAAAAGAAAAAAACCGGCAAAGGAGAAAACGAGATGAATGGACACTGCCGCTGCCATTGGAGGGACAACACCCGCGATGGCAAGGGACTGCAGTGAACCCCATAGTCCCCACGCGAGGAACGCAAGACCGCAGCTTGCGGGTATTGCGACTGATAAATCTCTGCCCCACTTGCGATAAGAAAAAAGAAGAATAGGCAGGCCAAGCAGGAGGAGTGGTATGCCGAGCAGCATATAAGAAATTCGGCCAAGAAAAGTTGTTTTGGCAGCTATGATTTCGTGCTCTACTTTGGCGCGATATATCTCCTTGTAGAGGTCCGTCAGGGACATTTCAGCTGATTTATTGACGGGGATGAGAAAATCCTCTGGTTTTTCCGGTAGCTCAAAGAATCTTATCTTAAAATTCTGTATTTCATAGTCCGAGTTTTTTTGCAGCTGTATTTGACCACGTTTGAGTATCCACATATTTCTTCGGGTATCCCAGTCGGCAAATTTGGCAGTGAGCAGGGTTTCGATGTTATGCTCTTCATTCCAGCGGGAGTAGGAGAAATCTGTAAAGACATAGCGGTCAGTATTAGGCCATCCGAAGGAATAGAATCCATTTTGACCTTTATAGTAGTAACGGTTTTCACGCATAATGCCCAGCGGTACTCTTCCTTTCAGCTGTTCAAACCATATGTTGTTTGTGGTTGCAATAGTGGCTGGCAGGAGCCATTCTGCTGCCGCAATAAAGAGCATTGTGAAGAGTACTGAACCTGCCAGAAAAGGGCGGATAATGGATTGGAGGGGAATCCCCCCTGCTTTTAGCGCGGTCAGTTCGTTTGTGTGGTTGAGTATCCCCAAACTGATCACCCCGGAGAGAAGGATCAGTACGGGACTGAGTTGATCCACAACATAGGGTATTGTCATAAAGAAATACTTGAGAGCCAGGGAAAGAGGCTTGCCACCGTTACTGAAGTCATCAAATTTTTCAAAAAAATCCACAAGCAGGTAGATAGAAACAAAGCCCGTATTGACTGTGAAAAAATATTTTACAAATAGACCAAACAGATATCGGTTGAGAAGATTCACAAAAACCTCTAATTCTTCTATTCAGAAGAATAAAAAAAATGATAACTTCGGCAGACGGGGTTTTGTTCAATAAACCCTTTGTTTCTAGTTTTTTATTACACTGTTTCTGGAATAAGGTACTAAAAACGGAAAAATCGTTGACAGATAAAGAAGCCTAAAATAACCATACCAAGTCCCAGCACATTACTCATAAATATATAACTCAAGGCGAGTATTGGTTTACCGGCCCCAAAGAACTGAACACTCTCTCTTGCAAAAGTTGAAAATGTTGTAAATCCACCCAGAAAACCGGTGAAAAGAAACAGCCTGAATTCATTACTGATATGCGTTCTGTCAAAGTAACACCAGAAGACACCGATAAGGAGTGATCCGCAAAGGTTGGCAATGAGTGTTCCCAGGGGCAGGTTAACAGGTGTCAGTTTTTCCGCACCTATGGCTACGAGGTAACGACTTATGGACCCCAATCCTCCTCCAACGGCAATGGCGATGAGTATTTTCATAATCAGATCTGCAGAAGACTGTTTTCTGTATACCGCAACTGTTCAAGTGTAGGTACCATTATCACACAGGCACGTCAAGCCAGCATGTTTACGTTTTTGTTATTCAACATCAACTTAATTCATATTACACTATACATAGTGTGTCTTTGTTTCAAAAACTTGCATTTGAAATGTTGAGTGTGGTATGTTAAGTGCTTGATGTGGTATTGCCTTTTGGAGGAAGTAGTTGTTATTATTGAATTATGTTCCAGTGGTGGGCCGAATTCATCGGGCAGGTATTAGGTGATGCTGAATTGTTCCGTTTTCCAACTTCCGGAAATACGTGCGGAGCTAAATTAAAGTGGAGGTGGCTGGCATTTTAGTGCAATTGGCACAGGTTACATGATAATCTGACTCAACTGCAATTGAAATGGATCTGTAACGTTTGCTCGAGAAAAGAAGGTAACTCCTTGTATGCAGACGTAGACCTATTTCGGTAAAGTGACACTGTTACCATTTATGGCTGCAAAACGAAAACGATTCAACGGTTGTGAAGACAAGCATCAGTATAAAAATACGGCGAGAGATAGACTGCATGCTTTCTGGGCTATTTTCGAGAAAGAAGATGAGGTCCTGGTTGTTATAAATGCTGATCCTGATGCGTTGGCTTTTGCTCTGGCCATTAAAAGAATTCTTCGTTACAGGGTGAAAAGTGTTACAATTACTCATCCCAACGAGATCAGACGTCTGAATAATGTCGCGATGGTTGAACGTCTGAAGATTCCTCTGATACGTTTGAAGGATATAAAAAATGGTGCTTTCAGTAAAAAGGTGATGGTAGATTCTCAACCAGACCACCTCCCCTGTTTTGAGAAATTAAAATATGATGCCATCATTGATCATCATCCGGTGAGTGGTGATTGGGATGCGGCTTTTCTTGATATTCGTCCAGAATATGGTGCGGCCTCGTCGATGGCTGTGGAGTACTTGAGGGCAGCAGGCTTGAAGCCATCGGTTGCCCTGGCGACGGCCCTGTTTTACGGAATCAAAGTCGATACACAGGATTTTGAACAAAAATCTGTGCTCGCCGATGGTATTTCCTTTCGCTATCTTTTTAATATTGCCAATAGAGACTTGGTAAGGAAGTTTGAACTTACTGATCTCAGACCTTCAGAGTTGAAATATTTTAATATTGCGTTGTCAGAACTGAAATATTCGAAGAGGAGATATTACAGCCATATAGGGAGGGTTAGAAGTCCCGATGTCCTTGTTATTGTGGCTGATTTTCTTAATCATGTGGGAGATATTGACTGGGTGTTTGTGTCCGGTATACATGGAGAGAAACTGGTGGTTATATTTCGTTGTGACGGATATCGGAAAAGCGCCGGGAAACTCGCCAATCGGATATTTGGGTCACTGGGATCAGCAGGAGGTCATAAA
>DAOVUU010000174.1 GCA_030632405.1 Desulfobulbaceae bacterium
GCGCATAAAGGAGTGCCACCGACACTGCGGATTGCTCCCGGTCCAAAGGATTATTATCCGGATCCGGGGTCTATCTGGATTGCCGATAAATCCTGCGGAGCCTGTCATCCGGGGTATGTGTATCGGTCACAGCTCAGTCTGATGAACACCGAGGCGGGGAAAATCCAGGGCAATCTTGTTACCTGGGGATTTGAAGAGGTTCAGGACCATAAGGTCCCATGGGGGAATTATGATGCTGAGGATATAGACACCAGTGAACCTCTCTCAGGAACACCTGCTTATAAAGAGTATATGGCAAATCAGATCGCCATGTATCCCAAGCAGTATCCAGAGTCCTTGAAACAGATGCCCAACGCGACTATGGATGAGATAAATGCTGATCCGAAAAAAGCGGGTCTCACCTACCAGCGTCACGATTGTCAGCGCTGCCATATCGGTGTTCGCGGACGGGAAAAGCGTGGTGACTTCCGGGGAATGGGCTGTTCATCCTGTCATGTTCTCTATGGAACCGACGGCTACTATATGGGTGATGATAAAACCATCTCCAAAGATAAACCGGGTCATATGCTCAAACATCAGATTGTGGCTACCAGAAAGACCGGCGGCATCCCTGTGGAAGCATGCAGCTCCTGCCATAACAGGGGAAAGCGGATTGGTGTTTCTTTTCAGGGGTTGATGGAATTTCCTTACGGCTCGCCCTACAATGAGAATGGCATGAAGCAGCCCAAGCTGCATACAAAAAGATATCTTTTTGTCTCAGATGATCTCCATCATCAGCAGCAGAGCAGGGAAGGGAACCCGAAAGGTGGTCTGCTCTGTCAGGATTGTCATACTTCAATCGATATGCATGGTGATGGCAATATTCACGGAACCACCATGGCTCAGGTTGAAGTTGAATGTTCCGACTGTCATGGATTGACCGGGAAATACCCATGGGAATTGCCGGTTGGCTACGGTGATGAGTTTGGTAAAGATCTGGCCAAGGCGGGTCGCGGAGTTGCCAGCGAACGGTTGATCCCCGGCAAGCAGTTCGGTTATCCCTATGAGGCTGAGGATGGCTTTATTCTTACCTCCCGCGGAAATCCTTTTGGCAATGTTATCAGGCGGGGGAACAAGGTTATAGTTCACTCAGCTGCCGGGAACGATTTTGAGGTTCCCGTTCTTAAAAATCTGCAGGATGAAAAGAAATGGAAGGATCCTTCCGCTGAAGTGGCCATGACCTCGGTTGCCAAACATATGGATAAACTTGAATGTTATTCTTGCCATGCCTCATGGGCACCGCAATGTTATGGATGCCATGTTCAGGTCAATTATAAGCCCAAAGACGGCAAGCCTGTCACCGGTACAGACTGGGTTGCTTCAGGCAATGCATACAAGAAAAACGGCCAGACACCGGAATCGCCACTGGGCTCGGGTGGTTTGCAGTCTCCCGGTAAAATTTCCGAAACACGATCATATCTTCGTTGGGAAGATCCTATTCTGGGAATCGGTGGGGAAGGCCGTGTAAGCCCGCTTATGCCTGGTTGTCAGGTAACCTATACTATTATTAACGACAAGGGTGAGACCCTGGTAAACAATGAGATAGCACTGAATGCCGGTGAAGCTAAAGATATTGGTCAGGAGCATGTACCGCTGGCAATTGATATGGCGCCTGTACAGCCCCACACCGCACAGCGTAAGGCGCGGACCTGTGAGTCGTGTCATACAAATCCGAAGGTGGCCGGGCTTGGCATCGGCAATGGAACCTTCGGACTGCGGCAGGCAGAGGATGTGGTGGTGGATCTTATGGATGCAACAACCCGTGAGATTATTCCAGCCAAGTACAGCGTGCAGATTCCGGCGATTCCGAAGCTGACCTTTGACTGGTCAAAGATCGTTGAGCGGGACGGCACCCAACTGGCAACTGTGGGAACCCACTGGCCCATGTCCAGAGCATTTAACAAGGAGGAACTTGATAACTTTATGAGGGCCGGTACCTGTATGGGATGTCACCAGAATATGAGCGAAACCGAGCTCTGGAAGAAGGTGGCAACCGAAGGTACAATTGATCCTAAGGCGCATCTTGAAGCCATGAATAAAATGATAAAATTGATGGCGGAGCAAGGGATTAAACCTGCGGAAATTAAGAACTGACAGGGAATATTTTTCACTGGAACGCTTTTTTCTGACTTCTGCAATTCCTGCTGCACTGATATTGAACAACAGCTGGTTTATTAATTTGGTCAACTGCCCGCTGCCAACTTTTCCCATATAAACAAGATTGTTTCCAATTGCATCGAGGGCAGGACTGACCTGTTCGAAAATATCTGCTTCGCCACCGAACATGATCGTCAGAGTTCCTTCCTGAGCCCGGCTCTCCATCTCGGGAATCGACGACCACCATACCTTTCATGGCACCGGCAAAAACACCGTTTTCACCCAGAACAACTGATTCGACAACCTCGGTATCGGGAACGCACAGGAACAGCCAGCCAGAGACACAGGGCTGATAAGACCCATTTGTTTAAAAGGGCAGCTTTGAACTTAATCCTGACTCCACG
Source organism: Desulfobulbaceae bacterium (assembly GCA_030632405.1). GTDB lineage: Bacteria > Desulfobacterota > Desulfobulbia > Desulfobulbales > Desulfocapsaceae > Desulfomarina. The sequence goes on from DAOVUU010000174.1 coordinate 2,541, forward strand.
GCTATTCGACGAAGATCTGCAAGGGTGTCCTCCGGAAGAAGCAGTCCTTCTCTGCGGTAGCGCTTATCATTATTAGCCTCAATTTCTCCAGGGTAAAATACTTCATCGTGCCCTTTGGCCAGCGGTACGGATTTTATTTCGCCAATGAAGGCTTCCATTCGTGTATTAAACTGCTCTTGCGGTTGGAAGGCCTCTATGTTCATAGCAACCATTAAATGACCGCAGTTGCTTTTTTCGGCAGTCTTATAGGGGCTGTGCACAGCGGAGAGAAATCCACTGCCTGTCAGCACTCCAGAGAGCATATCTACCATTACTGCGATCGCATATCCTTTGTGCTCAGCCATTGGCAGGATGATGCCGTCGATGGCTTCCTGGGGGTCGGTGGTAGGCTCACCCGTGCTGGTGAGCGCCCAGCCCAGTGGAATAGGCAACTGCCTGTTGCGTGCAAGATAGATCTTGCCACGAGCGACTCCAGTGTTCGCCATATCCACCAGCAGGGGAGGAAGGCTTCCAGCGGGAGCTGCAACTGACAATGGATTTGTGCCGATGATTTTTCTGCTGCCACCCCAAGGCGCCATGGCTGGACCACCATTGCTGGTAAGTAACATCACGCAGCCGTCCAGTGCGCCCAGGCGTGTGTAATACATGCAGGTGCCGAAATGGTTGGAGGTATGCACACCGACCACAGCTATACCGTGTTTTTTTGCACGCAATACAGCTTCTTTGCGTGCAAGATCGACCAAAACATGGCCAACACCATCGCGGCCGTTGATCAGCGCTACTGCACCCGCATCAACCTCAAATTCCGGGCGGGTCACGGGGGTCATTACTCCGTTTCGAATGCGATCAAGATACCAGCCGAGTCGCAGGACTCCGTGGGACTGATGACCCCACAAGTCTGCCTGAACCAGAGTATCGGCTATCAGACCCGCATCAGTATCCGGTATGCCGGCGTTCGTATAGACAGCAGTGGCAAATTCGGTCAGATTTACGGGATCGACTCTAATACTTGTGGACATATCTCTTCCCTGTTGGCGTTATAAAAAGTCTGACAGGAGGTCTGCAAATTTTCTATTTACTCAAGAAATTCCTGAATCCAGTGCTCATAATCCTCTTCACGTGAGAACTTGCTGATCAAATTTTTGTCGAAAATATTACCAAGTTCGGAAGGCCTGGTACCCTGTCGCAATGCTTTCAATGTGTCATAAGTTGCCTGAATCGCGGCCATTACGGGTTGATGGCTCTGCAGACACAGACGAACACCCAGAGAGCCGAGATAATTGAGGTCCATGATATCCGGTCCGGCACCACCGAGGATTAGCGGTAATCGGCAAACTTTGGCTATGGCTTCAAGATGCTGTTTTTGTTTGATACCAATCAGGAAAATTGCATCGACGCCGGTTTCCTGGTAAGCGGTAACGCGCCTGATTGTGTCCTGCATTCCCGTTACTGATATCGCGCTGCTTCTGGCGGCTATTGTCAGGCTGGGGTCTTGTCGTCCTGCAACAGCAGCGCGCATTTTGCCAATGCCTTCCTCTATCGATATCAGACTGACCTTATTACCAGATCCAAATGGTCGAGGTAATAAGGTGTCTTCGATGGACAACGCAGCAACACCGGCATTCTCGAGTTCTTCAACCGTACGCTTAACGTTCAAGGCATTGCCATATCCATGATCGGCATCGACCAGAAGGGGGAGCCCGCAGGCTCGATTAATTCGATAAGCCTGTCCGGCAAATTCACTCAAGGTAAGAACAATGTGATCCGGGTCTCCGAGCACTGTGAGGGATGCCACAGATCCGGCGAACATACCCACCTCAAAACCAAGATCTTCTGCTATTCTCGCAGATATCGGATCAAATACCGAACCTGGGTGGGCACAGGAATCACCATTTATATGAGTGCGAAAACGCTCGCGTCTTTTTTTCCAGAGCATAGAGTATTGTCTCAGTTTGAAAGAGGATTGTTCATATGAAGGTGTAACTCTTCAGGTGGGGTAAATTCAGTAAGAAGGAAGTGAACATCTTATGCTTCCGTTTCCATGGGCTACTCCAGTTGAACAGTTACATGAAAGTTATCTGTTATCCCGGCTAAATCCACCTTCATAACAGGCTAAAATTTCACCGAAATAGAGCGTGTGGTAATCTTTCTGGGGATAGAGTCCCTCAACTGCACTGTCAAGGAGAGTATTATCCATGTCTGATTTGTAGATGATTTTGCATTCGTAGTGAATACCCGGGATGTCAATTACAGGTGAATCAACGTGTATTGCCTGTTTCTGCCGCAGGTTGCAATGTTCGAATTTATCGTAGTCTCTTCCTGATTTTGTACCACAGAACATCACCTCGTCCTTGTATGTTTTATCGGCGGGAATGGTAACTGTGAAGTTGTCTGCCTTTTCCATCAATTGAAAGGTGTATCTCGAGTCTCTGACTGCAACCATGAACACTTCTCTTTTCCACATATATCCTATTGTTGCCCAGCCGATGGTCATGGTATTTACTTTGTCGCCCGCTCTGACGGTGAGAAATGCTCCTTTGGAAATTCTTGCCATTATTTCGTCAGCGTTTGTGAGATAAGCTCTTTTTTCCATGTCTATGTCCTTGTAGTTAAAGGTACCGTAAAGTATGCAATGCATCGAAGATGTACATGTTTTCCCTGGGATGAAGCTACATAAATTGCTGTGATGGAGCAAGAAGAAAGATGTTAAGTCATTACGTTTTCATTTCAATGAGCGTTTTACCCGGTGGAGAGAGGTGTTGCCAGCCACGTGGACAGAGAAGGTCAGATCTATTGAGGGCAGCTATATTGGCCGTTAAATTGCGCAAACCATTTTAGTGTATAGTGTGACAATGTGACATTTTTTGGTTTTGTGAATTGTAACGGCGGTAGAGCAGGACAATCTAAACCTTGACAAAAGTAATTGATAGGGGATTAATATGATAATACTTTGGGGTCGAGCATCATCGGCAAATGTGCAAAAAGTGGCGTGGTTGGGTGAAGAGTTGGGGCTGGAGGTTGACCGAAAGGATGTTGGTGGACCATTTGGTGGACTGGATACACCTCAATACATCGCTATGAATCCATGCCAGCTTATTCCAACCATTCAAGATGGTGAAACAACTGTCTGGGAATCGGAGGCAGTGTTGCGTTATCTTGGTGCTAAATATGGTACACAGTTTTTCCCTCAAGATATTGAGAAAAGAGCGTCTGTTGATAAGTGGATGTGCTGGATGCAGTCCACATGGTTTCCGGCTGTTTATCAGGCATTTATTACTATCATGAAGGTGCCGGCAGACAAAAGATCTTCAGCGGGACTGGAACAACAGCTCGAAGCGATGTTTGCAAAAGCAGCGTTTATGAACGATCAGCTTAAAGATCGCTCTTTTGTGGCGGGCAACGGCCTTTCCCTGGCCGACTTTTCTTTTGCCGCCTGGTTGTACCGCTATTTTACCTTGGAGATTGATAGACCGGTTCTTGAGTATTTGGAAAAGTATTACGATTCTTTATGTGCAC
>DAOVUU010000115.1 GCA_030632405.1 Desulfobulbaceae bacterium
ATTCTCACCCATCAACTTAAATTAACAGGAGCAAAACATGAAAATATCAGTTGACAGAAATGTTGTTGAAATTACACCAGAAACCAAACAAGAGACAGCATCACTGGATACCCTTTGGAAAGTGGTAATTGACTGTTACGGCAATAACAAAAAAATTGTCCCTATGGGCCAGTTTGTACCTGGTATCGATGAACTTGCACGATTCCATATTGAAGGTATAAAGGGGGGTGTGACTACCTATTCTGACGAAAAAAAAGCTGCCGAAGACAATACATATTTTTGCGAAATATGTAATAAATACATGAAGGTGGATAAGGGAGAACCAGTCCCTCTCTGTTGTGGACGGGATATGGAAACCATCGAGTAATCACCCCCCATTAAACAGACTGCCCGGCACTTGTGATCGCCTTCTGAACATATGCTGCTTCCGTGGCGATTTTCTGCTGGTCAGCCTGTTTACCTCCGGCCCCCGGCAAATGGGAGAAGTAAGTGACTCTCTGCAACGCACCTGAGGGCCGCAAAAACGTAGTAAAGAATTTTGTACGTACTACTCACGCAGTTTCTTAAAATAAAGCGGCACCAGAGCAAACCATTCAAGCCGTTCATCAAAATATATTGCCAATCCGCCTTCATCTATACGTACTATACTACCAGCTACATTTTTGATCTCCAGGCTACTGTGCTTGCCTTTCAGAATAATATTAACGTGGCATCTACAGCCAATGTGGGGACAATCATCTATCTCCATGAAGAGACTGGTTATGCTCAAATCACGTAAAGTTCCACAATACTTTTTATCAAGCTCATCCACATGACAGATCACTTCTGTAGCAAAGGGCATACGAAACGACACTCTACGTTCAGCCGACTGGCTCATATTCAAACACCTCCGTATCAGGAAAAAATATTCCTCTAATATCTTCTTTTAAAAACCCAATCATCCAACAAAATAGTTTGTTAAAATATTTTTCGCAAACTATTGAAAATGATAAACTCGTAAAAAGATCATTCGAAGTCATGGATGGTTAAGTCAAAAAAACCATATGCAACTCGTGTAAACATTTTATTATTTCAATACCTTATCCTGGTCACTATAGATCCCAACCATCGATGAAATTTCAGTCTGTACCCTCTTTTTAAGTTCGGGTGGAGCAATAACTCTGGCCATCGCACCATACTGAAGTATTTTCATGGTAATTTCTCTGTAATCACTCACCGGAAGACAAAGGCACACGCCCCCCTCAACCTCCTCAACTCTCTGGTCCTTGTGCCAATGTTGGTGACGCACCAGCTCTGCGGCTGTAGAAGTAAAAAGAATTTCAGCATGGCAGATCTCCTGACCCTTAAAAATCCCAAATGACTGTTCAAGAATCCTCAAGTCGTAATTCAGGCCGGATGGGATGTTTCTCTCTGTAACCCCTGTTTTTTGAATTCTTGAAATATGAAAAAGGCGGTCTGAACGTCTGAGTTCACAATAAGCAAGCAGATACCAGCGCCCCTGATAATTAATAATCCGCTGCGGTGCAACTTCTCTTACACTGTCTTCACCTTTAAGTGAGCGGTACAACAGATTCAGAAATCTCCCCTTTATAAGCCCTTCAGTTATACACTCAAAAATCTGATGGTTAATTGATTCCACCTCAATCCATTCACAGGAGATGCGATCAATAAGTTTTCCATAGTCCGGTGAGATCATCGAGGAAAGTCTGTTTTCAAGCTGCTTAACCTCCGAAAGCCCTCCAAGACCAGCTTCTCCGGCAAGTTTATTTAACATTGTAAGGAGAAATATAACTCTGGGGCTATTTTCAAACGGCAGCGAAAAGCCGTCTTCCTGATAAAAATATCCGTTTTTCTCGTGGTTAAAGACAAGTGGGGCTAGAAGCCTGTCCCTAAGATAAACAATATCTCTTTTTGCAGTTGCAGCAGAGACTTCAAACTGAGCAGAAACTGTTCTTGAGTTTGGGAAATGACCCTGCAACACCTCCTGATGAAAATAAAAAACTCTTTCCAGAAGACTCATGAGGAGTGCTTCGCATGCCTCCGGTGCTTTACCGGGAGAATTTTCAACTGATCCCTGTATTTTGCTACGGTTCTTCTGGCAATTTTTATATCCTGTTCAGCAAGTTTTGCGGAGATGGCATTGTCGCTGAGTGGCTTGCCCCTGTCTTCATCCTGGATCATTTTTTTAATTCGAACCTTGACCGACTCAGCGGCCAGTGCGTCTCCTCCTTCTCTTGGTATTGCTGCAGAGAAGAAGTACTTAAGCTCGTAAATTCCCTGGGGTGTGTGTATGTATTTATTCGATGTTACCCGGCTGATGGTAGATTCATGCATATCAATATCATCTGCAACATTCTTCAGGATAAGAGGACGTAAATAACGAGGTCCGTGTTCGAAAAAATCAGACTGAAACTTGAGCAGGCTTTCCACAACCTTGTAAATCGTCTGTTGTCTCTGATGGAGTGATTTAATAAACCAGTCAGCATTTTTCAGCTTATCGCTGATATAATGTCTAGACTCCTTTTCCATATCTTTACAGTCTCTCAGCAGTTCCTGATAGTGCGTGGATAATTTGAGCCGGGGAATGTCTTCGTTATTAAGTCTGATTACATATTCACCATCAATTTTTTGAATGTATACATCGGGGACAATATAATTGGTGTTTTCAGATGTGAAGGGTAGTCCGGGGAACGGGGTCAGCTCAGTGGTGATAAAATCGACTGCCCTGACGACTTCGAGTTTTTTTCGTCCTGTGACTTTGGAAAGAGCCTTGAAGTTGCGACTGACCAGAAGCGGCAGGTGATGCTGAACAATTTCAGCGGCCAGAGAATCCCCTTTATCCAGTCTCTCCAGCTGAAGATAAAGTGATTCACTGATATCCCTGGCGCCAATCCCGGGAGGGTCAAGGTCCTGGATCACTTCGAGGATATACTCGGCATCATCACGTTCACACGCTATCGCTTCAACAACCTTCTCCACAGCCACCTCAAGGAAGCCATATCTGTTCAGATTGCCAATAATATAGAGTGCAATTTCCATTTCCTTATCATCAAGATCACAATGGGCCAGCTGCCACTGCAGATAAGCCATCAGTCCTGGTTTTTCGGAAATAAATTCAAATTGAGATGGTGCGTCCGCAGGAGGTGTTTCATGGGCAAAAGAGAAGTTACTGTCAAAATTATTGGCATAATCTTCCCAGTTCACCTCATTCATATTGTCGGAAACCTCTACCTTCTGGGTAATATCCTGTTCCCGGCCGGACTCTGTGCTCTGTTCAGTTGTCGAAGAAAGAGCGTGAAGATTTTCAGTAGTTTCCGGAGGGGAGGTGTCCTCTTCCAGAGCCGGATTTTGTTCAATTTCCGCCTGGAGAGCATCAGAAAGCTCAAGCCTGTTAAGCTGAAGAAGTTTGATAGCCTGACGCAACTGCGGCGTCATTATCAGTTTTTGGGCTAGCTTAAGCTGTAGTCTGAGTTCAAGAGCCATAAGAAATTACATACTGAAATTTTCACCAAGATACATTTTTCGTGCCACCTCACTCTCAATAATATCGTCTGCTACACCACTTGTAAGAATCTGTCCTTGATTCATAATATAGGCAAAGTCACAAACCTGCAAAGTTTCTCTCACGTTATGGTCGGATATGAGAATACCAAGCCCCTTGTCTTTCAGGCTGTAGATGAGTTTCTGCAAATCATTCACAGCAAGAGGATCGATACCTGCAAAAGGTTCGTCAAGGAGGATGAATTTGGGTCTGGTAGACAGCGCCCGCATAATTTCAACCCTTCTCCGCTCACCACCGGAAAGTGCATTTCCCTTATTATTTCGGAGATGCTCTATGTTGAGATCGGACATAAGCTCATCAATCCGGTTATTTATCTCACGTTTATTTAACCCGAGAGGCTCCAGGATAATTTTTACATTTTCCTCTACTGTCAGTTTTTTAAAAACCGACGGCTCCTGAGCAAGGTAGGAAATACCTTTGAGTGCCCTTTTATGAATAGGCAGGCGGGTTATCACTTCACCATCAAAAAGAACATTTCCCCGATCAGGGCGGATAAACCCTGCAATCGAATAAAAACATGTCGTTTTTCCGGCGCCATTTGCTCCTAGCAGACCAACAACTACACCTGTATTAATCTGCAGGCTGACACCATCAACTACTGTGCGGGAGCCATAGCGCTTAACAATATTTCTGGTTTCGAGCAGCGACATGAGTTTCTTATATTTCTTGTAAAGGTCTCTTCTACTTCTGGCAAGAAGCGGCTAAGTAAAAAACTTTCCACCCCATCACTTCTGGATTATGGTCATGTTAACCCGAGATGGTTTTTTCTTTCCCTTCTCATCTGAGCCGGCAAGAGTCGTTGATGTCCTGCCTCCAATTACTTCCGAGCGACCTTCGTCAAGATAATAAATTATCTTGCTTCCACTCACCACGTTCTGTCCCTGCCAGGCTTTGGCATTATCTATGAGAATAACCTGCCTCTCCTTTGAAAGATAGATCATTTTCTTTCCGGTTCCCAACCATTCCTGTCTGGTTATTTCAACGTTACCAACACAGACAAGTTTTTCAACCTGCTGGGTCATTTTCTTTCCCTCTTTTTTATTTTCTTCATCTTCCTTTGTATAATAGACAGTCATCTCGTCGGACCGGATACGTACATCCCCCTGCTTGGCATCCACATTACCTGTAAAAACAACCAAACCGGTTTTTTCGGTGGATGTCATGTGATCGGCTTCGACCTGGATAGGCTCCTCTGAACCAAAAACAGGGGTCTGAAGAAAGAGTACACAGGCAAGAGCGAATATACTGAGCTGTGGAAGATAACGGAGCATATTTCTCATCAGATTCTCCATGTGTCAAAAAGTTAAAATAGATAAACTCGTAAAAAGGTCACTCGAAGTCTACGCTTATCGGAAGCTTTAGATGGCTAAGTCCGATAAGCGCAGACTTCGAGGCGTAGTGTTTTTTATAGGTACTCGACAATACATGTGGTATGTCGAGTGTCTGTAAAAAACCTACAACGCAGTAGATCGGACTTTTTACGACGCCATCAAGATGATGGTTAAATGAAAGATCGAGCCCATGGTAGCTTAAAGACCGCTAAATGTAAAGAGGCGGCTCCCGGCTCCCAGTAAAGAATACTTTACTTAATCTCTATGAATCAGTACAATATTTTCTTTCTCTTGTCGCTTAATTGAACCACATCTCTTCGAAATTTAATTTAAAATTAATTTGAGGGTGAACCGATACTCCGGTTGTATTAAATATGGTCAGAAATGTAAAAGAAAGTATCAAAATAGCCAAAGTGCTGGTTGATTCACTGCCATATATGCAGGAATTCAGGCATAAAACCATCGTAATTAAATACGGTGGCCACGCTATGGTAGACGAACATCTGAAAAGACAATTTGCCCTCGATGTAATCTTACTCAAACAGGTAGGGATAAATCCGATTATAGTCCATGGAGGAGGTCCTCAGATTAACCGACTGCTTGACCGCCTTGACATCCAGCCCAGCTATGTCCAGGGAATGCGCGTTACAGATGGCGAGACAATGGATGTTGTCGAGATGGTCCTGGTGGGAAAGGTAAATAAAGAGATCGTCGGGTTAATCAACCACTGTGGAGGTAAGGCGGTTGGCCTTTCCGGCCGCGATGGAGACCTGATCTGTGCTCAAAAATTAAGAGTGAGCAGAAAAGCTCAGGGTGAAACGCTGAAAGATGCGCCCCCTGAGCTTCTTGATCTGGGTCGGGTCGGTGAGGTGACAGATATAAATCCAGGTGTTTTGGAAAGTCTCAGTAAAAATGATTTTATCCCCGTAATTGCACCGATCGGTGTAGGGAATGATGGACAGGCTTTTAATATCAATGCCGACCTTGTGGCAAGCGCTGTTGCGGGAGAATTATCCGCGGAAAAACTCATTCTACTCACCGATGTTTCGGGGGTAAATGACAAAAGCGGCCAGCTCATTACCACACTCTCCCACCTGGATCTGGAAGAATTGATAAATGACGGTACGGTGGGGGGAGGAATGATCCCCAAAGTCCGCTGCTGTGAAGATGCCCTGCGGCGGGGTGTGGCTAAAACCTATATCATCGATGGTCGCGTGGAGCACTCAATTCTACTTGAAATGTTTACACCGGAAGGTGTTGGCACGGAGATATTTTAATGACTACTGAAAATGCATCAATAAAAGAGAGAGCAGACAATTTTTTTGTCGGGACATATGCCAGATACCCGGCCGCCATGGTCAAAGGTGAAGGATGCTTCCTCACTGACGGTGACGGCAGGAAGTACCTTGACTTCCTCTCTGGAATTGCAGTTTGCAGTCTTGGTCACTGCCATCCAAAAGTGACTGAAGCAATACAGTCCCAGGCAGCTGAACTTGTCCATGTTTCTAATCTTTACTATACAGAACCCATGACCAGACTAGCAGAAATTCTGGTGGCCAATTCCTTTGCTGAAAAGATATTCATGGCCAATAGTGGAGCGGAGGCAAATGAGGCTGCGATCAAACTGGCCCGTATCCATGCAGGTGAGGGCAGATATGAAATTATCAGCCTACTGGGCTCTTTTCATGGCCGAACCCTGGCAACCTTGGCCGCCACAGGTCAGCCCAAATTCCACAAGGGATTCGAACCAATTCCCCAGGGCTTTCTGCACGCACCATTTGGTGATCTACAGGCCCTGGAAAAAATGGTGACCGACAGGACCTGTGCCATATTATGCGAACCTCTGCAGGGAGAAGGCGGCGTGAGAGTTCTGCAGCGGGAGTATCTGCAGGGGATTCGGGATCTCTGTGATAAACACGGTCTCCTACTGATCTTTGACGAGATTCAAACCGGTCTGGGCCGGACAGGAACACTTTTTGCCCACGAACAGTCGGGAGTTACTCCTGACATTATGACCCTGGCCAAGGGCCTTGCCAACGGATTGCCCATCGGGGCAATGCTGACCACCAATACAATAGCCGCATCCTTTATTCCAGGCACACATGGATCCACCTTTGGGGGTAACCCTGTGGCCTCGGCTGCTGCTGTAGCAACACTGAATGTGATGCTTGAAGATGGTTTTCTGGAAGGTGTCAGGGCGCAAAGCACCTATTTCACCGAGGAACTGCAGAAAATGGCTGACCGATATCCTGCCCTGTTGTCAGGCGTCAGAGGATCTGGCCTGATTTTAGGTGCAGTACTCACTGAAGCTGGTATCGCTATCGGCACGGATATCGTCAACAGGATGTTTGAAAAAGGATTGTTAATGAATTTTGCAGGCAATCTTGTCCTGCGATTTGTACCACCTCTCATTGTTACCAAAGAAGAAATCGATGCTCTCATTACTGCTCTGGCTGAAGTATTGGCTGAATTTTAATTCCAATCCAGAGGATATAAAAGCCGAAACGGGGCTGCAGCACTTGAAAATGTTTTGCAAATCACCTTTTTTTTAGTACTTAGGTAAGCATCGTGCCAATCCACTTCAGAGCATTGCAGGATTTCACAAAAATTGAACTCGTTGGCTTGATTGAGCGCGCAATTGAACTGAAGAAAG